>JBBQKT010000064.1:0-12843 GCA_038327205.1 Burkholderiales bacterium
CGCAGCCGGTTCTTGCGCGCCAGCACCTCGAAATCGGCATAAGTGCCGACGCGGATATTCGGCGTGTCGTACCACTCGTAAGGCAGCACGCGGGTCACCGGCATGCGGCCAAACAGCACCTGCAGGCGGTTCGGCCAATGGGCGAAATTCGGGAAACTGACGATGCCGATGCGGCCGACGCGGGCGGTTTCGCGCAGCATCAGCTCGGTGTTGCGCAGGTGTTGCAGGGTTTCAAGTTGCAAAACGACGTCGAAGCTCTGGTCTTCAAAAATCGACAGCCCGTCTTCCAGATTCAGCTGGATCGCGTTGACGCCGCGCTGCACGCAGGCGAGCAAATTCGTGTCGTCCAGCTCGACGCCGTAGCCGGTGCAGCCCCGCTCGGCCTGCAGATGGGCGAGCAGTTCGCCGGTGCCGCAGCCGAGATCCAAAACGCGCGAGCCTTTGGGCACCAGCGCGGCAATTTGTTGGTAGACACCGTTCATGACTGAAACTCCCCCGCCATCCGCGCAAAGTAGGCGCGCAACACGCCGTGGTAGCGCGGATCGTCGAGCAGAAAGGCGTCGTGGCCGTGCGGCGCGTCGATCTCGGCGTACGACACGTCAAGCCGGTTGTCGAGCAGGGCCTTGACGATTTCGCGCGAGCGGGCCGGGGCGAAGCGCCAGTCGGTGCTGAAACTGGCAAGCAGGTATTTGCAGCGGGCGCTGGCAAAGGTGCGGCTCAGGTCGCCGCCATGGGCCAGCGCGGGGTCAAAGTAGTCGAGCGCGCGGGTGATCAGCAGGTAGGTGTTGGCATCGAAATAGTCGCTGAACTTGTCGCCCTGATAGCGCAGATAACTTTCGATCTGGAACTCGATGTCCTGTGTGCTGTAGCCCAGCTCGGCACTGCGCATCTGCCTCCCAAACTTCTGCTCCATCACGTCGTCGCTGAGGTAGGTGATGTGGCCGATCATCCGCGCCACGCGCAGGCCCCGCTTCGGGACCACGCCGTGCTCATAAAAGTGGCCGCCGTGGAAATCGGGGTCGGTGATGATGGCGCGCCGCGCCACCTCGTTGAAGGCGATGTTCTGCGCCGACAGGCTGGGTGCGGTGGCGATGGCGATGCAGTGGCGCAGCCGGTCCGGGTAACGCAGCGACCAGTCCAGCGCCTGCATGCCACCCAGCGAGCCGCCCAGCACGCCGGCCAGTTGGGTGATGCCCAACAGGTCGAGCAGACGGGCCTGTGCGTCGACCCAGTCATGCACGGTGACGACGGGGAAATCAGCGCCGTAAACCCGGCCGGTTTCGGCGTTGACATGCATCGGCCCGGTCGAGCCGAAGCAGGAGCCGGGATTGTTCACGCCGATGACGAAGAACTTGTCGGTGTCCAGCGGCTTGCCGGGGCCGATCAGGTTGTCCCACCAGCCTTCGCTTTTCTCCTCGCCTGCATAGGTGCCGGCCAGATGGTGGCTGGCGTTCAGCGCATGGCAGACCAGCACGGCATTGGACTTGTCGGCGTTCAGGCTGCCATAGGTTTCGTAAACCAGGGTGTAGTCGCGCAGCGCGGCACCGCTGCGCAGGGGCAGTGGCTCACTGAAATGCTGGCTTTGCGCCAGAACATCGCCCACGCTCGGCATCAGGGCTCGACCCGGCACAGGCAATGCACGACCGTCGAATAGGGCTTGCCACCGGCTTGCGAGCGGCCCATCTCGAGCAAAGCGTTCAGCTCCTGCCCGGCTTGCTGCAAGACGGGCGGCGGCGTGAAGCCCAGCTGCACCTTGATGGCATCCGCCACGACGTCGCCAACGACGGCCGACAGGGCTGGTGCCACCACATCACCCAGGCTGGCCAGCAGGCGCTCGGCGCGGCTCAGCTCGCGCTCCAGATAGTTCAGGCGCGGCTCGCCGTCGATCTTGGCCAGCTTGGCGGTCGCATTGATGGCGTCATGCCAGCTGCCCAGCCGGTCGATCAGGCCACGCTCCAGCGCCTGCGCACCAGTCCAGACGCGGCCTTGGGCCACGGCGTCAATCTCCGGCTGCGTCTTCTTGCGGGCCACAGCGGCCTTGGTCGTGAAGTCGTCGTAGATATGGTTGATGCCGGCCTGCACGACGGCGGCCATGCGCGGCTCCAGCGGCCGGCGCGGGTCATAGGCACCGGCCAGCCAGGTGGTGGTGGTGCCGCCGGTGTGGATGCCCAGTTTGTCGAGCAGCTTGTCGCCGGTGGGCAGCATGCCGAACACACCGATGGAGCCGGTGATGGTGGCCGGATCGGCCATCACCAGGTCGGAGCTCATCGAGATCCAGTAGCCGCCCGAGGCCGCCACATCGCCCATCGAAATCACGACCGGCTTGCCGGCTTTTTTGGTCAGTTCGAGCTCGCGCCGCACCACCTCGGAGGCAAAGGCGCTGCCGCCTGGCGAGTTGACGCGCAGCAGCACGGCCTTGATGTTGTCGTCTTCGCGCGCCTGGCGAATCAGCCGGGCGGTGGAGTCGCCACCAACGCGGCCGGGGCCGGCGCTGCCATCGACGATCTCGCCTTCGGCGACGATCACGCCGATTTGTGCGCCGGTCAGCGCGCTATTCAGCGGCTGGGGCTTGATGTGGGCCAGGTATTCCGTGAAACCAATGCGGCGGAAGGTGCGGGTTTTCTTGTCGCCGTCATCCAAGGCGCCGCGCGCGATCAGCAGTTCACGCACCTCGTCTCGGGTCTTGATGCCGTCGATCAGCTTGGCCTGCAGCATCAGTTGCGCGGCGTCACCCTTGACCGCTTCAAGCGAGCCGGGCAGCGCGTCAATCATCTTGGCGATGCTGCCTGCCGGCAACTTGCGGGCAGCTTCCACGGCGCCGGTGTAGCGCGCCCACAGGTCGCCGTACAACACGCTTTCCGCCTCCAGTGAAGCGGGTGAAGGGCCGTTGGCGAAGTAGGGCTCGGCGGCATTCTTGAACGCGCCGACACGCAGCACATTGGCGCTGACGCCCAGGCGATCGAACGCGTCCTTGTAATAGGTGCGGTAGCGGCCAAAGCCTTCCAGCATCACCGCGCCCATTGGGTGCAGATAAATTTCGTCGGCCATGGCGGCCAAAAAATAGCCGCGCTGGCTGTAGCCGTCGCCGTAGGCGATGATTTTCTTGCCGCTGGTTTTGAAGGCCGCAAGGCCTGCCGCCACCTCGCGCAGGCTGGCCATGCCAGCCCCGCCGAAATCATCCAGATCCAGCATCAGCACGGTGATCTTGTTGTCCTTGGCGGCGGCTTCCAGCGCGGCCAGCACATCGCGCAGCCGGGTTTGCTTCTGGGCCTGATCGCCGCGCAGCTGCGCCATGGCCAGGTCGCGGGGCGAGCCTGAGAATTGCTCGACCAGATTGCCGTTCAAGCTCAGCACCAGGGTCGTTGTGTCTTGCAGCGGCTTGGGCGCGCGGCTGAACAAGCCGACCACGACCACCACCAGGATCAGCAGCAGCAGCAGATTCAAGATCGCCCGGCGGGTGCCATCGAGCAACCACCAGAACTTGGCGAAGACCCAACCGACCGGCTTGAAAATTGACTTAATACCCATGAAAAACGCCTTTTTGTTAGCTTGGAGATTGTGCATGAGCGCGTAGCATTCGCCGGCCACACCACCGGGAAACCATATGCCAGCATGGCTGCACCGACTCGATTCGCAATTCCCGATCCGCTACAGCGTTTGGCTGGCATGTGCGGTGCTCACCCTGGTGTTTGCCATCGCCTGGGTGCTCAGGGGCATGTATGCCAATGACGCGGTCCTCGTGCTGGTGTTTGCTGCGCTGACCTATGTGGGCTTTCTCGACGTGCGGCAAACCAAACGCTCGGTGCTGCGCAATTACCCGGTCATCGGCCATGTGCGCTACTTGCTCGAGTTCATCCGGCCCGAGATTCGCCAATACTTTCTGGAAGCCGACAACGACGCCGCGCCGTTCTCACGCCAACAGCGCTCGCTGGTTTATCAGCGCGCCAAAGGCGACCCCGACAAGCGCCCCTTTGGCACCCAGCTTGATGTTGGCGCACCGGGCTATGAATGGATCAACCATTCGATGGCACCCACCACACTGACCACCCACGATTTCCGCATCACCATCGGCCCGGATCGGCCGCAGCCCTATTCGGCCAGCGTGTTCAACATCTCGGCGATGAGCTTCGGCGCGCTCAGCGCCAACGCCATCCTGGCGCTCAACCGCGGCGCCAAGCGCGGCAGCTTTGCACATGACACCGGCGAGGGCTCGATCAGCGTCCACCACCGCCAGCATGGCGGCGATCTGATCTGGGAAATCGGCTCGGGCTACTTCGGCTGCCGCAATGCCGATGGCTCCTTCAACGCCGACAAGTTCGGGGCCAACGCCCGCGACCCGCAGGTCAAGATGATCGAGCTCAAGCTCAGCCAGGGTGCCAAGCCGGGACACGGCGGCGTGCTGCCCGGCCCCAAGGTCACCGCCGAAATCGCCCAGGCGCGCGGCGTGCAGATCGGCGAGGACTGCATCTCGCCCGCCTCGCACGGCGCGTTCAACACCCCGGTCGAGATGATGATGTTCATCGAGCAACTGCGCCAACTCAGCGGCGGCAAGCCGACCGGCTTCAAGCTCTGCATCGGCCATCCCTGGGAGTGGTTTGCGATCTGCAAGGCGATGCTTGAAACCGGCATCACGCCCGACTTCATCGTCATCGACGGGGCCGAGGGCGGCACAGGCGCGGCACCGCTTGAATTCACCGATCACGTCGGTGCGCCGCTGCAAGAAGGCCTGCTGCTGGTCCACAACACCCTGGTCGGCCTGAACATCCGCGACAAGATCAAGCTCGGCTGCGCCGGCAAGGTAGTCAGCGCCTTCGACATCGCGCGGATGATGGCGCTGGGCGCAGACTGGTGCAATTCGGCGCGCGGCTTCATGTTCTCGCTGGGCTGCATCCAGGCCCAGGCCTGCCACACCGGCCATTGCCCGACCGGGGTGACGACACAAGACCCGCAGCGCCAGCAGGCCCTGGTCGTGCCCGACAAGGCCGAGCGCGTGTTCCGCTTTCATGAACTGACCCTGCATGCGCTGAAGGAGCTGGTGCAGGCGGCCGGCTTGCAGCACCCGGGTCAGATCAGCGCCGCCCACATCGTGCAGCGGACCAACAAGCATGAGGTCAAGCTGCTGATCAACCTGCTGCCCTTTATCAAGCCGGGCTCGCTGCTCGGCGGTGAGTTTCCGAGCAAGGTGTTCGAGCTGTACTGGCCCATCGCCAGCGCCCACAGCTTTGCACCGCAGGACTCGGTGGGCGAGCCGCAATAACATCCGCAGAGCGCCCAACCGGGGGTTTAACCACCCGGTCACGGGATTGCGGTGGGGCTTGGAGGGCCGACACAATCTGTTACTTCATTCAGTGACTTGCGCCACCCCTAATTCCACATGCCCACCGTCTTCCTGCTGCGCCGCAGCCGCCCATCGCTGCAGCGCGCCATTGACAGCGTGGACACCATGTTGGGCTGGGAGATCAGGGGCAGCAATACCAGCATGCATGAGTCCATCGAACAGATTCAGGCACTGGCGCCAGAATTTGTCGCATCGGACCTCAATTTGCTCGACGGCCCGGCCAGTCGATTGGCGTTTCGGATGCAGCAATGGCCGACACGGCCGCAACTGCTGTTGTTGACGCCCACCGCGAATGACCCGCAGTTGTTTGATGCGCTGCGCGCCGGTGGCAGCGGCGCCTGTGCCGATGCCGATGGCGGGCCCGGTCTGTGCAATGCCTTGCAGCAACTGGCCGATGGCCGCTCCGGCATGTCGCCCCAGATCGCCCGGCAGTCGCTGGAAGCCTTCGGCCTGCCTCGCACCAATCTGGCTGATGCCGACGCGGTGGCCGGCGGGCAGGACCTGACCCCCTTGACCAACAAGCTGGCACGCGGCCTGCTGCGCAACGAACATCATTTGCTGAGCCTGCTGGCGCACGGACTGCTGAGCAACGAGATCGGCGCGACCTGGCGGATCGGACAGTCGAATGTGGAGCGGCGGCTGTGGCGGCTCTACACCAAGCTGCACCGGCTGTACCGGCAGCCGGTGATCGCTTGACGCGTCAAGGCACGGTGTCGATAAAGCTCTGCCGAGCGGCGAGCTTGTCGTAATGGCGGTTCAGATTGGCGTGGTCGGTCCGCCAATCGATCGCCGGGAAGCGGAAGTCCAGATAACCCAGCGCGCAGCCCACCGCGATGTCGGCCAATGAAAAATGGTTGCCCGAGCACCAGGCGCGGTCGCCCAGCCCCTGGTTCATGGCGGCGACCGACGCCAGCACCTTGGCCATCTGCCGATCGACCCAGGCCTGGTTGCGCTGCTCATCCGGGCGGCCGCTCCAGGTTTGCTCCAGGCGGGCGAGGATGGCGGCATCCATCACCCCATCGGCCAGCGCTTCCCAGGTTCGCACCTCGGTTCGCTCACGGCCGCGCTCAGGAATCAGCTTGCCGACCGGCGACAAGGTGTCCACATATTCGACGATCACACGCGAATCAAACACCGCGCCCGTGATGGAGTCCTGGCCTTCCATCACCAGGCAGGGCACCTTGCCCAGAGGATTCATCTTCATGATGGCGTCACTGGCCCAGACGTCTTCCAGCACCAGCTGGTAGTCGAGCTTTTTTTCGGCCATCACGACCCGCACCTTGCGTACATAGGGACTGCTGAGCGATCCGATTAATTTCATGGCTGTCTTCCCTCTTCAAATCATTCTAGCCACGCAGTTGTTGCAAGCTGTTCTGTACAAAGCCTCGGTTGTGGTGCAAGCAGTTGAGGGAAAACCGGGTTGCCGCCACCCTGCCCGGCCTGCACACTGCCCCGCGTCACCGCAAACAAAACAGGGAGGGCCGCATGAGCGAGCCATTGCAAGACGAAGGCACCGTCGCGTCGGCGGCCAGCACCATCGCCAGCACTACGCAACGCGCCTTGGTCATCCGCTTCACGGGATCGGGCAGTGAATATTTCCGCATCTGGATCGTCAACCTGCTGCTGACCGTCGTCACCTTGGGCCTGTACTTTCCGTTCGCCAAGGCGCGGCGGCTGAGCTACTTTTACAGCAACACCTTCGTCGATGGCCAGGCCTTGGCCTTCCATGGCAATCCTTGGAAGATGCTGCGCGGCTTCTTGCTGCTGGCGGTGCTGGCTGTCGCCTACGGCGGCGCCGGAAGGCTTTCGCCGATCAGCGGCTTCATCGCCTTCTTGGTGCTGGCGGCGGTCTGGCCCGCACTGTGGCGAGCGAGCTTGCAGTTCCGCCTGGGCAACACCAGCTGGCGCGGCCTGCGCTTTGGCTTTCGGGGCGACCTCAAGGGCGCTTACCTGGCCGTGCTGCCGGTGTATCTGCCCCTGGCCTTGTTGCTCGCCGTGCAGGTCTACGCCAGCACAAACACCGTCATTTCACCCGGCGACCGCATGGAGACACTGGGCGCCCGCCAAGCCTGGCTGCTCTTCGGCCCGGTGACCGGTCTGTACTTGCTGCTTCCCTGGGCACTGGCGCTGATCAAGCGCTACCAGCATGGTGGCTATGTTTACGCCGCGCAGCAGGCGCAGCTGGATGCTTCGGGGTGGTCTTTTTACAAGCTGGCCTTGAAAGCCGTCGGCGTGATGCTGATGGGCGTCTTCATCGCCGGGGTTGTGGGGGTGGCCGCCGATCAAATCATCCGGGCTGCCTTGGGGAGCGACTTGCCCAAAGCCCTGATGCTTGCCGCGTTCGTGCCCCTCTACCTGATCTACTTCGCGCTGACCGTGCCCTACTTCACCGTGCGCCTGCAAAACCTAGTCTGGAACGGCACGCACAGCCCAGCGATTCAATTCACCAGTGCATTGCGCTTCTGGCCGATGGCTGGACTGACCTTGAAGAACTGGCTGCTGACGGCGCTCACCTTGAGCCTTTACCGCCCGTTCGCCGTGGTCGCGACGACGCGGCTTCGCTTGGCAGCGGTCAGCGTCGCTGTGAGCGAGGAATTGGACAGCTGGATGGCGCAGCAGCCGGGCGACAGCGCTCCGTATGCAGCCGGCGATGCAGCCGGCGATGCAGCCGGTGATTTCTTCGGCATCGACATGGGCTTATGAGCGTTGTGAGTCACAGCGCGGCGCGCCTGAATCTCGACTATTTCGATGGCCGCAGCGCGGCGGCGCAGACGGCGGATATCTGGATTGAAGCCGGGCAGCTGTGGCTGCAAGCCCCGACGCTCGCGCCGCGCAGCTACCCGGTTGACGCGGTGCGCTGGCCCGAGCGCCAGCGCCATGGCCAGCGCCAGGCGTTGCTGCCCGATGGCGGCGTGTTGAGTTGCGCGCAGTCAGCGGCATGGGACGACTGGGCAAGCGCATCCCTGCTGCCCGAATCGTCCACCGTGCGCTGGATGCAGAGCTGGCGGTTGGTGGCCGCCGCCTTCGCGCTGCTGATCGTGCTGACCGGTGCCGGCTGGCGCTGGGGCGTGCCAGCGGTCGCCCACGCTGTGATGGCCCTGCTGCCCCCAGCCGCAGATGCGCGGGTGGGCGCGCAGGCTTTGGCTGCGCTCGACCAACAGTTGCTCAAGCCCAGCACGCTCGGTCCCGCCGAACAGCAAGCTATTGCCAAAAACTTTGCCGAAGCAGCCGCGATGGCCGACCCGCAGCTTGGCCCCACGCCCCATTACCGCCTGCATTTCAGGGCGGCGAGCAAGGCGCTGGGCCCCAATGCCTTCGCCTTGCCCGGCGGTGACATCGTGCTGACCGACGATCTGGCGCGCCTGCTGGCCGACACGCCCGACGCCCTGGTCGGCGTGCTGGCCCATGAGCTGGGCCATGTGCGGCACCGCCACGGCATGCGGACCGTCGTGCAAGCCGGGCTGGTGGGCGTGGCGGCAGGTCTGGTGATCGGTGATTTTTCGGCCCTGCTGGCGGCAGCACCGGCGGTGCTGGCCGAGGCCGCCTACTCGCGCGACTTCGAGCGCGAAGCCGACAAGGAGGCGCGACGCCTGATGCTGGCCGCCGGGATCAAACCCCGTGTGATGGTGACGTTCTTCGAGCGGGTGGCCAAAGAGCGATCCAGCCAGATGCCCATCGCCATCGCCAGCCACCCGGCAAACGAAGAACGGATTCGCTTTTTCAGCGAGTGAAGTCCACCTGCGACGGGCGCTCAGGCAGGCTGAGTTGCGCCGTAAATGGCGCGCTACGGCTCAAGACCTGACCCCGCCGCACGACCAGCAGCCGCTGCGCCCGCAGCCGCAACGCCTCGACCTTTGATCGTGCCTGCAGCAGTACGAAGTCCGCCTTGCAGCCGACGTCTAGCCCATAGCCCTCCAGCCCAAGGATGCGGGCGTTGTTGACCGTCACCGCGTCGAAGCACTGCCGCATCGCCGCCTGCGAGGTCATCTGCGCCACATGCAGGCCCATCGCGGCGACTTCGAGCATGTCGCCGCTGCCGAGTGAATACCAGGGGTCCATCACGCAGTCGTGGCCGAAGCCGACATTGACCCCAGCCGCCAGCAGCTCGGGCACCCGCGTCATGCCGCGCCGCTTCGGGTAGCTGTCGTGACGGCCTTGCAGGGTGATGTTGATGAGGGGGTTGGACACGGCGTGCAGTTGCGCCTCGGCCATCAGCGGCAACAACTTGCTGACGTAGTAGTTGTCCATCGAATGCATCGAGGTCAGGTGCGAGCCAGTGACGCGGCCCTGCAGGCCCAGGCGCCGGGTCTCGAAGGCGAGCGTCTCGACATGCCGCGACATCGGGTCATCGCTCTCGTCGCAATGCAGGTCCACGCGCAGGCCGCGCTCGGCCGCCAGCTCGCACAGCAGGGTGACGCTCGCCGTGCCATCGGCATAGGTGCGCTCGAAATGCGGAATGCCGCCGACCACGTCGACACCCATGTCCAGCGCACGTTTCAATTGATCGAAGGCACCGGCCGAGCGCAGCAGACCGTCTTGCGGAAAGGCGACCAGTTGCAGGTCGATGTAGTCCTTGACCCGCTCGCGCACATGCAACAAGGCCTCGACGGCCAGCAGGCGCGGGTCGCACACATCGACATGGGTGCGGATCGCCAGCAGGCCCTGAGCCACCGCCCAGTCGCAATAGGCCAGCGCCCGCTCGACCAGGGCCTCCTGCGTCAACAGCGGCTTCAACTCGCCCCACAAGGCAATGCCTTCGAGCAGGGTGCCGCTTTGATTGACGCGCGGCAGGCCATAGCTGAGCGTGGCGTCCATATGGAAATGCGCATCGACAAAGGGCGGGCTGAGCAGCCAGCCGCCACCGTCAATGATGTCAATGTCATCTGGCGCGGGCAAGTTGGCCGCGATGGCCGCGATGCGGCCGTCCTGCACCAGCAGGTCGAGCCCGCTGCGACCGTCGGGGAGGCAGATATTGCGGATCAGCATGGCTTTTAGCTTTGCAGCGGCGTGGCGGTTGAGTTGAATCCCAGCCTATCACCGCGCAGTCTGTGCGATAGCGCACGCCTCGGGTTTTTGGCTTCGCTTACGCTAGAGAATGTCCGAACAAAACGCCCCCCGCGACCCCCAAGACAACGCGGCGCAGCCCGACCGGCTGCATCTGCACATGCCCATCGACGTGCGCAGTGCCTCGCTGGCGGTGCTGGCCGTGCTGGCCGGGCTGTTCGCCCTGCAATGGGCCAGCGCGGTGCTGATTCCGCTGGCGCTGGGGCTGATCTTCAGC
Source organism: Burkholderiales bacterium (assembly GCA_038327205.1). Taxonomy (GTDB): domain Bacteria; phylum Pseudomonadota; class Gammaproteobacteria; order Burkholderiales; family Burkholderiaceae_C; genus Paucibacter_A. Next base: position 10,620 of record JBBQKT010000064.1, read on the forward strand.
GTGGCACTGAGTCCGCTCGTCAATCGCTTGGAGCGCTGGCGCGTGCCGCGCGCCCTGGGCGCAGCGGTGGTGATGGTGTCCCTGGTGGCGAGCGTGGGCTGGACCGTCTATTCGCTCAGTGCTGACGCCAGCGCCTTGATCGAATCACTGCCCGCAGCGACTCAAAAAGTGCGCCGAGCGGTGCAAGAAGCCCGCCGCCATCAGTCCGGCAAGAGCGCCATCGACCAGGTGCAGAGTGCGGCCAAGCAGCTCGAACAAGCAGGCCTGGTGGGCAGCGGCTCGTCAGCGGCGGCCGAGGGAGTCACCCGCGTGCGGATCGAGCGCTCGCCATTCGACGTCAAGGACTATTTGTGGACCGGCACGCTCGGTTTGCTGACATCAGCGGGCCAGGCTCTGGTGGTGCTATTCATCACATTTTTCTTGCTGGCCTCGGGCGACACCTTCCGCCGCAAGCTGGTCAAGATTGCCGGGCCCACCTTTGCCCGCCGCCGCATCACCGTGCAGGCACTGGACGAGATCACCCAGCAGGTCGAGCGCTATCTGTTGGTGCAAATGTTTACCAGTGCCGTGGTCGGGCTGGTCACCGGCTTGAGTTTCTGGGCAATTGGCATCGAGCATGCCGCGGTCTGGGGCTTGATTGCCTTCGTGCTTGACTTCATTCCCTATCTGGGCGCGCTGACCATGGCCAGCACCTCCTCGGTGGTCGCCTTCCTGCAGTTCGGCAATATCGACATGGCCATCGGCGTGGCGGGACTGATTGTGTTCATCCACATCCTCTCCGGCCAGTTGTTGGCGCCTTGGCTGAACAGCCGGGCCAGCCGCATGAACGCGGTGGCCGTCTTCGTCGGCGTGCTCGCCTTTGGTTGGCTGTGGGGCATCTGGGGCCTGCTGCTGGGCGTGCCGTTGCTGACCACGGTCAAGGCGATTTGCGACCGCGTCGATGACTTGAATCCAATCGGCGAGCTGTTGGGGAGCTGAACGCGGCAGAGGCGCCCGAGGCGTCGGTAAAATCTGCGGCTACGCCCTCACCGCAGATTGCCTCCATGTCCAACATCACCTTGTCTGCCTTGACGGCACTCTCACCCCTTGATGGCCGCTACGCCTCACGTGTGGCGCCGCTGCGTCCGCTGCTGTCTGAATACGGGCTGATGCACCGCCGCGTGCAGGTCGAGGTCGAGTGGTTCGTGGCCTTGTCGGATGCCGGGTTTGCCGAGTTCAAGCCGCTCAGCGAGGCCGCCCGCGGCCTGCTGCGCAGCCTGGTGACACGCTTCAGCGAGGCCGATGCCCAGGCCATCAAAGACATCGAGAAGACCACCAACCATGATGTGAAGGCGGTTGAATACTGGATGAAGTCGCGCTTCGAGGCGAACGCCGAGCTGAAGGCCGCCGGCGAGTTTGTCCACTTTGCCTGCACCAGCGAAGACATCAACAACACCAGCCACGGCCTGATGCTCAAGGCCGCGCGGGCGGAGGTGCTGCTGCCGACCCTCGACCGCATCATCACCAAGCTGACCGAGATGGCCCACACCCTGGCCGCCACGCCGATGCTGGCCCGCACCCATGGCCAGACGGCCAGCCCAACCACGGTGGGCAAGGAGATCGCCAACGTCGTCGCGCGGCTGCGCAATGCCCGCGCCCGCATTGCCGAAGTCAAGCTGCTGGCCTAGATGAATGGCGCGGTGGGCAACTACAACGCGCATCTGTCCGCCTGGCCCGACTACGACTGGCCGGCCTTCAGCCAGCGCGTGATCGAACAGCAGCTGGGCCTGAGCTTTAACGCTTACACGATCCAGATCGAGCCGCACGACTACATGGCCGAGCTGTTCGATGCCATCACCCGCACCAACACCATCCTGATCGACTGGTCGCGCGATGTGTGGGGCTATGTGTCGCTGGGCTATTTCAAGCAGCGCACGAAGGCGGGCGAGATCGGCAGCTCGACGATGCCGCACAAGGTCAACCCGATTGATTTTGAAAACGCCGAGGGCAACTTCGGCCTCGCCAACGCGCTGCTGACCCACCTCAGCCAGAAGCTGCCGATCAGCCGCATGCAGCGCGATCTGACCGACTCCACCGTGCTGCGCAATATGGGCGTGGCGCTGGGTTATGCGGTGCTGGGTTATGACTCGCTGTTGAAGGGTTTGGACAAGCTCGAAATCAACGAGGCTCAGCTCGCTGCCGACCTTGACAAGGCTTGGGAAGTGCTGGCCGAGCCGATCCAGAC
>JBBQKT010000065.1:0-12783 GCA_038327205.1 Burkholderiales bacterium
CCGGTGCTGGCCCAACTGGACCAGGCCCTCGCTCAAGTCGTTGCGCAAACCCAATCGGTGCTGCCGGCCCTGGCCGCCGAGGCCGAGGCCCTGCGCCTCGGCCAGGCCGTCGATTCGCCCACCCAGTATCTGGCCCTGGGCGGCCAACACGAGTTGGGTGACTGGCAGATCACCGGCGAATTGAGCCGCAGCCAGGGCCAGGCCAAATCGGCCAGCGCCCAACGCTACATGCTGAGCCTGGGCCGGCGTTTCGATGCGTTCACCCTGTTTGGGATCTGGGGCCGCAGCCGGTTGACCGAGCCCGCACTCGCCCCGCCCTACGCTTGGCAAGCGCAACTGACCCCGCTCGTCGGCCCCGACGCGGCTGCCCAAATCACAACCGTGGGGGTGTTCGGCTCGCAAGCCGGCAACCTGTCCCGCACTGGCCAACGCAGTGTGGGGCTGGGTATTCGCTGGGACTTGCGCGCCAACCTTGCCCTCAAGGCCCAGTGGGACTATGTGCGCGCCGCGCGCGAGGGCCGCTCGCTCTGGACCCTGAAATCCATTGCCAGCAGCGGCGACTTCAGCGCCCGCGTGCTCACCTTCACGGTGGACGGCAGCTTCTGACCATGCAGCGCCGCAGCCTTCTTGTCATGCCCTGGGCCCTGCCCGCCACGCGAAGTGCCTGGGCGGCCGACCCGTCCTTGGCAGATCCTGTCGTGGTCGTGTCCGCCAACAGCCCCCTGCCAATGCTCAGCCGAAGTCAGGCTGTCGGCTATTTCACCGGCCGCTTGCGCAATTTGCCCGGTGGCGAGCCGGTACAGCCGCTGGACCTCCCGACCACGCACCCGCTGCGCGAGCGCTTTTACCGCCTGCTCACCGGCCTCGGGCCGGCGCAGATGAACAGCTACTGGGCACGCTTGAGCTTTTCAGGGCAGATGCAGCCGCCACAGGTGGTCGACACCGAGACCGTCATGCTGCGCAGCCTGCGCGACAACCCGCGCGCCATCGGCTACATGGCCAAGCCCCCGGAAGACGAGCGTTTGCGTGTGCTGCTGATGCTGAGCGCCCCAGCGGCATGAATCTCGGGCGCCGCTTCACGCTCTGGGCAGGCGCCTTGGCGCTGGCGCTGGCCACGGTAGCGGCGGTCGTCAGCTACCAAATGGCCGAGCTCGACGCCGAGCGTGACGCGCAAACCACCCTGGCTGGCCTGATCGACGCGGTCAAGAACACCGCTGCCGTGGGGGCTTATGCGGGTGATACCGTGCTGCTGGAGGAGGTGGCCAACGGGCTGATCCGACACCCGATGGTGGGCCGCGTACGCATCGAACTGATGGCTGGCGCCCACGTACAGCGCCAGCGCCAGGAGGCCGCTGCACCTGCGGACACGCCCCATGTCGACGTGCCACTGTTCTCGCCCTTCGACGCCCAAGAAACCCTGGGACATGTGCGCGTCGTCGCCGAACCCGACGCCCTGGCCCGCGAAGCCCGCCGGCAGGCCCTGCGCGCCTCCTTGCCCTTGTTCGCCCTGGTGCTGCTGCTCACGCTCTTGCTCAATTTGCTGGCTGCACGGCTGCTGTCGCGTCCGATGGCGCGGCTGGCCCAGCAGGTGGCGGCGCTGGAGCCCGGCACCGCCGAACGCCTGGCGGTGGCGCCGCGCCACCAACAGGATGAAATTGGCCGCCTCGCACGGCGCACCAATGGGCTGCTGCAGGCCACCGCCACCGCGCTGGATCGCGAGCGCGAGTTGCGCGCCGAGGTGAGCGTCATCGGCGGCCAGCTGCGCCGTCTGATCGACGCTTCCAGCGCCGCCATTTTTCTGCTCGATCTGGACGGCCGTCTGGTGCAGGCCAACACCACCCTGGTCCGCCTGTGCACCGGCCTCCCCGACACCGAACTTCCGCCCGAGCACCTGGTGCGCGACCAGTTCCACGCGCCCGAAGCCCTGGACGCCTTGCTGCGCAGCGCCGTGGACCAAGGCCAAAGCCAAAGCGCCGACCTGCGCCTGAGCCGCAGCGATGGCGGCGAGCACTGGGTGCACGTGCTGCTGTCTCCCTTGGCCGGTAACGGCGGCACGCCCTTGGTGGAAGGGGTGCTGTACGACGTCACCCAACGCCGGCGCGACGAGCTGCTGGCCCAGCACCAGGCCCAGCACGACCCGCTCACCGGCCTGCGTAACCGCGCCGGCCTGAACCTCGAACTCGATCGCGCCATCGGCGCAGCCCAAGCTGCCGGCACTGGTGTGAGCCTGCTGTTCCTCGACCTGGACGGCTTCAAGGCCGTCAACGACCTGCGCGGCCACGACGCTGGCGACGTCGTGCTGCGCGAGATCGCGCAGCGCCTGGGCGGGCAAATACGGCGAGGCGGCGACAGTGCTGCGCGCCTGGGCGGTGATGAATTCGTGCTGCTACTGCGCGCCGAGCCCGACGCGCCTTGGGTCATTGATCTGGCCTGGCGTCTGACGCGCCTGCTGGCCGAGCCGATCGCCTTGCCGGACGGCGGCGTGCCCGTCTGCGTGGGTGCCAGCGTCGGCATTGCCGGCCTGCCGCGCGATGCGCACGACCGTGACGAGCTGCTGCGCCAGGCAGACGTAGCCATGTACGCTGTCAAACGGGCCGGCAAAAACGGCGTAGCAACGCCACAGGGCCCGCTGCCGCCACCGTGAGCTGCGGCGCCGCCGGTGGTCTTGTCGCCGTGGCACTTCCCGCGTCAGCGGCAACGAGAGATTGTTGACTTAACCAGCCTTCGGTGGGTCTGCTGACCCAGACGGTAGAAAGTGCTCAACCGACTTGTTTGGAATCAATCATTGGTGGTCGGCGCGCCAATGTGATCCTGGATGCCATAGCGGCGCAGCTTGACGTACAGGCTTTGCCGCGACAGGCCCAGCATTTCGGCGGCCGATGCACGGTTGTCCCGGGTCAGTTCCAGTGCAGCTTCGATGCACAGGCGCTCGATCAAATCGGTGGTCTCGCCGACGATGTCTTTCAGCGGCAGGCGACCCACCAAGCCTGTCAACTGCTCGGCTGAGCGCGGCAGTTGGCGGCTGACGCGGGCTTCGGGGCTGAGTCGCCGGGCCACATCTCGAATCGAAAATCCCAGGAAGGCCTGGCCGCCGACTTCGGCCGAAGGCACGCTGACGGCTGAAATCTCCACCGCAATAGGTTCGCCAAAGGCACTGAGCAAGGTGGTGGGGAACAGGCGCAACACGCCGTGCTGGCGCAAATTGCCGATCAACACATTCAGATCGACCGACGAGCGGCCGAGCCAACGCTCGAGCGACTGACCCTGCACGCCCTCACCGCCAGGAAGTTGCAACATCTCGCTGAAGGCGGTGTTGGCACTTTGGATACGGCCATGGCCGTCGGTCAACACAAAGGCATCGGGGATCGAATTGACGATGCTGACCAGCGAAGGACCCCGCGCCGCGCCGCCATCGCGCCCGCCGCCAGCCAGCTGCGTCAGTGCCGCCACGTCGCCCAGGCCGCTTGCAGCCGACACCAAGCGAACCAGGAGCAGGGTTGCGCCGTCTTGCCGGAATACCGACACCGACATCTTCAGCGCCGAGGGTTTGAGCGCCAACTCAACACTTAACTCTTCACTGCGGCCAAGGCTACGCACCTGCGAAAACGCCGATGAAGCGGGCTGTTGACTGCGCGTACCCAGGAATTCTGTAAACGTACGGCCTAGGATTCGTTTGCTCGGTTCGCCCAACAGCCGCGACCCGGCAGCGTTGACCTCGGTCACCGCCAGCGAAACCGCGTCCAGCACGATGACCGCCTCGTCCACCGCCTCGAACAGCAGGCGGTACCGGGCCTCGGTGTGGCGAAGGCGCAAATAATCGCGCTCCATCGACTGTTGGGCATCGACCAAGCGCTGCTGTACGGCTGCCACGGCACGAAGATCGCGCCCGAGGGCCACCATTCGGCCCTGCACGCCGAGCATCACGACGTTGTAGCCCACCGGCAATTCGATACCACCACCCAACAAATGGTTAACCTGCCGCTCGGATCGCCTGGGCACCAAATCTGTATCGCTGGCGGTGGCGGTGGCGGTGGCCACTTCAAGCATGGCCTGAATCTTGGCGCGGCAATCTACGGTGACGGTTTCAATCCAGCGCCGACCGACCCATTGGCGCAACTCGCCCAGCTTGCGCATCTCGCCAGCGCCCAATGAAACATCACGGATCACGCCATAGGCATCCAGCACCAGAGCGACATCGGCCGAGGCACCCACCAAGGCGGCAACCACCTCCGCTTCCATATCAGCGAGGTACAGCGGTGCTGATTCAAACAGCCCTTCCGTCGATGTGTCAGCGTTGTGCATCGAGCGCCTTGAAATGCGGGAGACGACAGACAGCCGCCTTTAGAGTTTGATTGTATGCGTCTTGCCGCCGATACGCTTCATTGTGTCAATCAGACGAGACAGAAATTCCCATCCAACGATTGGCAAGTTCCACGGCGCTCGCGGCGTCACTGGCTGTCAAGTCAGCGCCACTGACTTGCGCCAAGTCGGTCACCAAGTTGGACGCCGGCCCACCCACCATGACGAGCAACCGCGGATTGACCGAGAGTTGCCGCAAGGCCTCAATGGCGGACGACAACTCCAACACATCGGCGGCCTTGGCCACCGAGATGCCAACCATGTCAAACCACGCTTCGCCCACCATCTTTTTCAGGTTGACCCAGCTGGTGGTCACCTCGTGCTGCACGTCCCAACCGGCGCGGGTAAAAAACTCAGCCAGGATGGCCAGGCCAAAGGTGTGGTTTGAACCGGGTGTCGCCGACAGCAAGGCCCTCTGGCCACTGCTGGGCGGCGTCCAAGACGCATCCAGCCGGCTGCCCTGCTCGTAGACGATCTGCTGCAGGCGCCACAGGCCGATGGTGACCATGGAAAAGTCGTACACATCGTCTTCCCACTGGGTGCCCAGCAGTTTGGCGGCCGGGCCGAGCAGATCGAGATACACCTGCTCCAACTGCGCCCCGGCTTCCAGCAACGAGCGCACATACGCTGAAGCGCCGCTGGCATCACCTTCAGCCGCCAATCGCGCCAGGGCCTCCACATGGACGCTGCCCAGAAAAACCGTCTGGCCAACCGGCGGAGACAGCGCCGCAGCGGGCGAGACGCCGTGCAACAGCATCAGTCTTGGAATGATTTCCAGTTCGACCAGGCGCGACAACGCACCTTCGTGACTCTCACACTTTGGCTCACTGGCGCCGAGCATGTGCTGCAAAGGGGGGGGCTGAACCGCCGATTGCTGCTGAAGCCGCTCTACCGCCCGTTTGACCCGGGCTACTGAACCGGCCCTTGACTCCTCCGGTCGAAAGGCGCTGGGTGGGCTATGCAGCGGCTCACGCAGAGCGACTTCATCAGCGGCGCAAGTCGAGCGGCCCGAATTGCCTGACTCAACCGTGTTTTGCGACATCGAGTTGCGATGCGCTTCAGATTCTGATGTCCAACGTTCCACCACGTGTCTCCTCGTGGGCGGGGGTGTGAGTGTGGTCTTCAGGCAGCAGAGTCATCCGACCCCCAAACCCGTCGCTGCATGGCAACGAACAGCAAGCACTGGCACCCCTACGTAATTCTGATTTTTTTAACGATCTAGTTTTAAGTGGCGCCAACGGTCAACTCAGGTTGACACGTCGTCCTAGACAAATATCGTTCGCGACATTTGCTGAGTCAAGCGGCTTTTCCCTGAACAGGCGCACTTTTTTGACGGATGCCGCACACCTGAAATGTGTAACTATTATTTGACGTCAACTCTAATTGACATTCGTCAAAGGTGGGCCTAGATTTGCGGTCATGGTGAATCGATCCTCCAACCCCAGCCCAAAAACGCAGGCTCCGCTCTACACGGCGGAGCAACGCCTTCGCCGGGACGCCTCGGTCTGGACCTTGATCCAGGGCTTGCTGGCCCCGATCCAGTTCTTGGTCTTCTTGGTCAGCCTGGGACTCGTTCTGCGCTACTTGATGACAGGCCAAGGCGAGCAATCCGCCGCCCTGTCTGTCCTGGTGAAAACACTGACGCTGTACACCATCATGGTGACCGGCTGCATCTGGGAAAAGGTTGTTTTCGACAAATACCTGTTCGCCGAGGCCTTTTACTGGGAGGACGTGTTCAGCATGCTGGTGCTGGCCCTGCACACGGCCTACGTCGTGGCTTGGTACACCGGCTGGCTGAGTACGCAGCAGCAAATGCTGCTGGCCCTGGCCGCCTACGCCAGCTACGTCATCAACGCCACGCAATTCATCCTGAAGCTGCGCGCGGCGCGTTTGCAGCAGGCCCGCATGACCTTGTCGGGAGCGTCCGCATGAGCCCCGTCATCCCCATCCATGCCGACATCACAGCCAACAGCGGCTGCAGCGATGCGCCGGTGCTGAAGGAACGCGGCCAGCGCGAGGTGTTCTGCGGCCTGACCGGCATCATCTGGCTGCACCGCAAGATGCAGGACGCGTTCTTCTTGGTGGTCGGTTCACGCACCTGTGCCCATTTGATCCAGTCCGCCGCCGGGGTGATGATTTTTGCCGAGCCCAGGTTTGCGACCGCCATCATTGACGAGCGCGATCTGGCGGGTCTGGCCGATGTGCATGAGGAACTCGACCGGGTGGTGGCCAAGCTGTTGCAGCGGCGGCCCGATATCCGGTTGCTGTTCCTCGTCGGCTCCTGCCCGTCCGAGGTCATCAAGCTCGATCTGCACCGGGCTGCTGGCCGCTTGTCGCAGCAGTTCATGCCACAGGTGCGGGTGTTGAACTATTCGGGCAGCGGCATCGAGACGACCTTCACGCAGGGTGAGGACGCCTGCCTCGCCGCCCTCGCCCCTGAGCTGCCTGATACGAATTCGGCGATCGACCAGAGCCCGTCGCTCTTGATCGTCGGCGCGCTGGCCGATGTGGTCGAAGACCAGTTCAGCCGCCTGCTGACCGCCATGGGCATCACCCGTTTCGCCTTCTTCCCGTCGCGCCATTCGACGAACCTGCCGACCGTCGGAACGGGCACCAAGATGTTGCTGGCCCAGCCGTTTTTGAACGACACGGCCAAAGCGCTCGAAGCACGCGGCGCACAGCGTATTGCCAGCCCGTTTCCGCTGGGCGTCGAAGGCAGCAGCGCCTGGCTGCATGCGGCGGCGGCCGCAATGGGTGTGAACGCCGAGGCCTGCGCTGCGGCCATCGCCCCGGCCCGCCAGCGCGCCACCCAGGCCCTGGCCGTCCACGCCCGCACGCTGAGTGGCAAGCGGATCTTTTTCTTCCCCGATTCGCAGCTGGAAATCCCGCTGGCCCGCTTTCTGGCCCGCGAGTTGGGCATGGTCCTGACCGAGGTCGGCACGCCCTATCTGCACCGCCAGCATCTGGCCGAAGAGCTGGCGCTGCTGCCTGCCGGCACGGCGCTGTCCGAGGGCCAGAACGTCGACAAGCAGCTCGACCGCTGCCGCGCGCTGCAGCCCGACATCGTCGTCTGTGGCCTGGGTCTGGCGAACCCGCTGGAGGCCGAGGGCTTCACGACCAAATGGTCGATCGAGCTGGTGTTCACGCCGATCCAGGGTTTCGAGCAGGCGGCCGATCTGGCGGCGCTGTTCACCCGGCCCCTCACTCGCCGACAGCTTTTGGCAGCCTGAAATGTTCACCCCCACCTCACTTCGTTCCTGCCCCCCGAGGGGGCGCTCAGCCGCCTTGGGGCGGCCCGGCGGCAACTGACTATGCAACTGACCCTCTGGACTTACGAAGGCCCGCCCCACGTCGGCGCGATGCGCATTGCCACGGCCATGCGGGACGTGCATTACGTGCTCCATGCACCCCAGGGCGACACCTATGCCGACCTGCTGTTCACGATGATCGAGCGCAACAGCAAGCGCCCGCCCGTCACCTACACGACCTTCCAGGCCCGTGACCTGGGCGGCGACACGGCGCAGCTGTTCAAGGACGCGGCCCGCGATGCTTACGAGCGCTTCAAGCCGGCCGCGATGATGGTCGGCGCGTCCTGCACGGCCGAGCTGATCCAGGATGATCCGGGTGGCTTGGCCCTGGCGCTGGACCTGCCGATCCCCGTTGTCGCCCTGGAATTGCCCGCCTACCAGCGCAAGGAAAACTGGGGCGCGGCGGAGACGTTTTATCAAATGGTGCGGGCGCTGGCGGTCAAGCCGACAACGCCACGTGTCAAAGGCGACAGCAAGCCCCGCTGCAATATCCTCGGCCCGACAGCCCTCGGCTTTCGCCACCGTGACGACCTGCGCGAGATCACCCAGTTGCTGACCCAGATCGGCATCGAGATCAATGTTGTTGCCCCGCTCGGTGCCTCGCCCGCCGACATCGCGCGGCTGCATGACGCCGACTTCAATGTGATGCTCTACCCCGAGGTCGCCCATGTCGCGGCCACCTGGCTGACGCGCAATCTTGGCCTGCCCTGCAGCAAGACCATCCCGATTGGTGCCGGCGCCACCAAGGCCTTTATCCGCGAAGTCGCTGCGCTGGCCGGCATTGATGCCGACATGGCCATTGCAGAAGCTCAATCGCGCTCGCCCTGGTATGCCAAATCGGTTGATTCCAACTACCTGACCGGCAAGCGCGTGTTCGTCTTCGGCGACGCAACGCACGCCATTGCGGCAGCCAAGGTCGCCGCCACCGAGCTCGGCTTCCAGGTGGTCGGCCTGGGCACTTACAGCCGTGAATTTGCGCGCGATGTGCGTGAGGCCGCCGCGCTTTACGGCGTCGAAGCGCTGATCAGCGACGACTACCTCGAAGTCGAGGAACGCATCGCCGAACTGCAGGTCGAGCTGGTGCTGGGCACGCAAATGGAACGCCATATCGCCAAGCGTCTGGGCCTGCCTTGCGCGGTGATCTCGGCGCCTGTTCATGTGCAGGATTTCCCGGCTCGCTACTCGCCGCAGATGGGCTTCGAAGGCGCCAACGTGCTCTTCGACACCTGGGTTCATCCGCTGATGATGGGCCTGGAAGAACACCTGCTCGGCATGTTCCGCGGCGACTTCGAGTTCCATGAAGATGCAGCGCCCTCGCACCTCGGCGGCGCAGCCAGCAAGCCGCAACAGCAGCAAGAACAGCAACAGCAGCAGCCACTCGTACAGACACAAGCTGCCGCTCTGATCGAGCTGCCGACCGAAGACATAAAGCAAGAAGGCACAGCCGCCGCGATCCCGGCAGCATGGGCCCCGGATGCCGAGAAGGAGCTTCGCAAGATTCCCTTCTTCGTGCGCGGCAAAGCACGCCGCAACACCGAGCGATACGCACAAGCCCATAGCGTACCGGTGATCACCATCGAGACACTTTATGACGCCAAAGCGCATTTCAGCCGCTGACAGCACGTCCGCCACCATGCGAGTGGTGGTGGTGACCATGGACAGCCACCTGGCCAGTGCCACCGAGCGCGCCAACGCAGCGCTCGCCAAATCGATGCCTGGTTTGAAGCTCAGCGTTCATGCTGCCGCCGAATGGGGCGACGACGCCGAAGCGCTGGCCCGCTGCAAGGCGGATATCGCTGAAGGCGACATCGTGATCGCGGCGATGTTGTTCCTCGAAGACCATTTTCTGCCCATCCTGCCGGACCTGCAGGCGCGGCGCGAGCAATGTGACGCGATGGTCTGCGCGATGTCGGCCGGCGAGGTCACCAAGCTCACGCGCATGGGTAAGTTCGACATGTCCGCCCCGGCGACCGGCGCGATGGCCTTCCTGAAGCGCCTGCGCGGCAAGCCACCGGGCAAGGACGACGGCAACAAGGGAACTGCCGGTGCTCAGCAAATGAAAACGCTGCGCATGCTGCCCAAGATCCTCCGCTTTATCCCCGGCACGGCACAGGATGTGCGGGCTTATTTCATGACGTTGCAGTACTGGTTGGCCGGCTCGCAAGACAACATCGGCAATATGGTGCGCCTGCTGGTCGAGCGCTATGCCGACGGCCCGCGCAAAACCCTGCGTCTGGAAGCCAAGCCGCAGCAGCCGATCGAGTATCCCGAGGTGGGCCTCTACCACCCGAAGATGAACCACCCGAGCGCCGTCGGCCTGATGGCGCGCGAGCTCGAAGCCCTGCCCCGTGTCGCCACTTCGGGCACCCGCGGCACGGTTGGCCTGCTGCTGATGCGCTCCTATGTGCTGGCCGGCAACGCCGACCACTACAACGGCGTGATCACCGCACTGGAAGCGCGCGGCCTGCGGGTCATTCCGGCCTTTGCCACCGGGCTCGACCAGCGGCCCGCCATCGCCGAATACTTCCACACCGAGGGCGGCCAGACCCGCATCGACGCCCTGGTCTCGCTGACCGGCTTCTCCCTCGTCGGTGGCCCGGCCTACAACGACGCGAAGGCGGCCGAAGAAATCCTGGCCCAGCTCGACGTGCCCTATCTGGCCGTGCATCCGGTCGAGTTCCAGACGCTCGATCAATGGGGCGGCTCCTCGCGCGGCCTGCTGCCGGTGGAATCGACCATCATGGTGGCAATCCCCGAACTCGACGGTGCCACCGGCGCGATGGTGTTCGGCGGCCGGGCCAATGCCTCACACATCGCCTGCACCGGCTGCAGCCATGCCTGCCGCTTTGAGAACGAGGTCGACTCGCACGACATGCACAGCTGCATCGAGCGGGCCGACACCCTGGCCGCCCGCGTCGGCAAGCTGGTCGATCTGCGCCGCGCCGAGCGGGCCGATCGCAAGGTCGCCGCCGTCATCTTCAACTTCCCACCGAATGCCGGCGCCACCGGCACCGCCGCCTTCCTGTCGGTGTTCGAGTCGCTTTACAACGTGTTGGCGGCGATGGCCCGCAGCGGCTACACGGTGGAGATGCCCGCAAGCGTTGATGCCCTGCGCGAGCACATCATCACCGGCAATGCCGAGCGCTTCGGTGCGATGGCCAATGTGCATGCCCGCATCCCCGCCAACGACCACGTCAAGCGTGAGAAATACCTGCGTGAGATCGAAGCGCAATGGGGCCCGGCACCTGGCAAGCAGCAGAGCGACGGCAGCTCGATCTTTGTGCTGGGCGAGCGCTTCGGCAATGTCTTCGTTGGCATCCAGCCCGCCTTTGGTTACGAAGGCGACCCGATGCGCCTGTTGTTCGAGCAGGGCTTTGCGCCGACCCATGCCTTCTCGGCCTTCTACCGCTGGTTGCGGGAAGATTTCGGTGCCCATGCCGTCCTGCATTTCGGCACCCACGGGGCGCTTGAGTTCATGCCCGGCAAGCAGGCCGGCATGTCGGCCACCTGCTGGCCAGACCGTCTGATCGGCGACCTGCCGAATATGTATCTCTACGCCTCGAACAACCCGTCCGAAGGCACGATTGCCAAGCGCCGCGCCGCAGCCACCCTGATCAGCTACCTGACCCCACCGGTTGCCGAAGCCGGGCTCTACAAGGGCTTGGTCGATCTGAAGGAGTTGCTGGAGCGCTACCGCGGGCTGGAGCCCGAGGCACAGGCCGAGCGGGATGAGTTGAGCGTGATGATTCAGACGCAGGCGGCCGAGTTGGACCTGGCCACGGCCGAGCCACTGTGGGGCGCTGACTCCGAAACCCGCATCGCCCGGCTCAACGACGCGGTGCTGGAAGTCGAGTACACGCTGATCCCCTACGGCCTGCACATCGTGGGCCAGGCGCCCACGGTGCCTGAACGGATCGACCTGCTGCTGTCCTGCGCCGAGGCGTCGCACGGCGTCAAGCCCGAGCGGGCGGTGATCGAATCGCTGGTGGCCCACGGCATTGGTGCCATCGACAGCAACCGGCCCGATCTGGCCCTGCTGCAAGAGCTCGGTGCCATCGACAAGCTGATGGCCGAAGACCATGAAATCGACGGCATCCTGCGCGCGCTCGATGGCCGCTTTCTCCGCCCTGCCCCCGGTGGTGATCTGCTGCGCACGCCCGCCATCCTGCCGACCGGCCGCAATCTGCACGGCTTCGACCCCTTCCGCATCCCAAGTGCCTATGCGGTGAAGGACGGCGCTCGCCAGGCCGACCGGCTGTTGGCCAAGCACCTCGGGGACGGCAACAGCTTCCCGGAAACCATCGCCATGGTGCTGTGGGGCACGGACAACCTGAAGAGCGAGGGCGGCCCAATCGCGCAGGCCCTGTCGCTGATGGGGGCCCGGCCGCGCTTCGACAGTTACGGACGCCTGGCTGGGGCCGAATTGATCGCGCTGGCCGAGCTGAGCCGGCCACGCATCGACGTGGTGATCACCCTGTCGGGCATCTTCCGCGACCTGCTGCCGCTGCAGATCAAGCTGCTGGCCGAGGCCGCCTTCATGGCCGCCAGCGCCGATGAGCCGATTGACCGCAACTTCATCCGCAAGCATGCGCTGGCCTTCCAGGCCGAGCACGGCGGCGATCTTGAAACCGCGTCGCTGCGCGTGTTTGGCAATGCCGAGGGCGCTTACGGGGCCAACGTCAACAGCCTGATCGACAACAGCCGCTGGGAAGACGGCGACGAGCTGGCCGAAACCTACAGCCGCCGCAAGGGCTTTGCCTACGGCCGCGCCGGGCGCCCGGTGCAGCAGGCCAAGCTTTTGCAAAGCGTGTTGGCCGGTGTGCAGCTGGCCTACCAAAACCTCGATTCCGTCGAGCTGGGCGTGACCACGGTAGACACCTATTTCGACACCCTGGGCGGCATCAGCCGCGCCATCACGCGGGCCAAGACGGCGCGCGATGGTGATGCCGCCGTGATGGCTCCGGTCTACATCGGTGACCAGACCCGCGACAGCAGTGGCGGCGGCACGGTGCGCACCCTGACCGAACAGGTCTCGCTCGAAACCCGCACCCGCATGCTCAACCCAAAGTGGTACGAGGGCATGTTGAAGCATGGCTACGAGGGTGTGCGCCAGATC
>JBBQKT010000066.1:0-12635 GCA_038327205.1 Burkholderiales bacterium
ATTGGTGCAGGCGCCGGCGCCGTCCACCGCCGTGGTCGATTTGACAAAATAATCGCGCGCAAATTATAGCAAATCGGCAATAGTCAGCGTCCAGCCGCGCAGCGCGGCGCCGTCGATCGGCGCCATTGCGCCGGGAAAATCTGGTATCGTTGCCGTCGCTGGCCGGCGCCCCGCTGCCGACTGCCGGGCTGGCGGCGCCGGCGCATTTTACCAAGATCCCTTTTTCCACCATGCACGATATGCGATGCCCGACATGACTCCCTCGTTGTTTCCCCGCGCGCTCGCCGTGCTGGCGCTGTGCTTGTCCGGCGCGCCATTGCAGGCGGCGCAGCCGCTGTCGCGCACCATCGCCGCCGTCAAGCCGTCGGTGGTCGGCGTCGGCACCTACCTGAAGACGCGCAGCCCGGCCACCACCTTCAACGGCACCGGCTTCGTCGTCGAGGATGGCCTGAGCGTCATCACCAACGCCCACGTGGTGCCCGACAACATGGACAGCGAGCACCAGGAAACGCTGGGCATCGTCATCGCCGCCGGCGCCGCCACCGAGTTCCGCCCGGCCAGGCTGGTGGCGATCGACCGCATCCACGACCTGGCGCACCTGCGCATCGGCGGCGCGCCGCTGCCGGCGCTGGCGCTGGGCGACTCGGCCGGCGTGCTCGAGGGCCAGGACCTGGCGCTCACCGGCTTTCCGCTGGGCATGGTCCTCGGCCTGCACCCGGCCACCCACCGCGCCATGCTGGCCGCGATCACGCCCATCGTCATGCCCTCGCTCAGTTCGCGCACGCTCGACGTGCGCCAGATCGTCGCGCTGCAGCGCACGCCGTTCCTGATTTTCCAGCTCGACGGCACCGTGTATCCCGGCAACAGCGGCAGCCCGGTGTACGACCCCGCCACCGGCACCGTGCTCGCGGTCATCAACATGACCTTCGTCAAGGGCCTGAAGGAAAACGCGATCACCCACCCGAGCGGCATCTCGTATGCGGTCCCGGTCAATTACGTACGTGACTTATTGCAACGAAAATCCCCGTGAGCACATCTTTGTGTGCGTCGCTTGCGCGTTTCCGGCGCGCGATAGTATAAAATACAGCAGAGCAAAAAATATTTAAATAGCAATTCTTTCGGCACCGAAGCAGGTGCATCCCGGCAAAAAAACCGACGCAGCCGCTTTCCGGCGCCGCCCGACGTCTTCGAGGAACTACCACGTGAACACACTGCAGATGAAATCGATCCAATGGCTGGCGCTGGCCGCGCTGGCGCTGTCCACCCTGACCCTGGGCGGCTGCGCCAGCACCCGCCCGGCGGCCGCGCCGATGGCGGCGGTCGACAGCGCCGACTACCTGATCGGCCCGGGCGATAACGTCAACATCATTGTCTGGCGCAACCCGGAAGTGTCGATGTCGGTGCCGGTGCGCCCGGACGGCAAGATTTCAACACCGTTGATTGATGAATTAGTTGCCCAAGGCAAAAACTCCGTCGAAGTGGCGCGTGACATCGAAAAGCAGTTGAGCAAATATGTGCGCGACCCGGTTGTAACCGTTATCGTAACCAGTTTCGTCGGCCCTTACAGCGAGCAAATTCGAGTGGTGGGCGAAGCGGCTCGGCCGCAGTTTTTGCCTTACAAGCAAAAAATGACGGTGCTCGACGTGATGATCGCCGTTGGCGGATTGACGGATTTTGCAGCGGGTAACGATGCAACCATCTTGCGCTCGGTCGAGGGCAACAAGCAATATTCCGTTCGATTGAAAGACTTGATCAAGCGCGGCGATATTTCGGCCAATGTCGAAATGCGTCCAGGTGATATTTTGATTATTCCACAGAGCTTCTTCTGAACTTGCGGCATTGGTGTTCTACGGGTCTGTCAGCATATTTGACACGCACCTCCTTATCGTCGCACCCCACTGAGAACATCGTTCGATGGATTTATTGATTGCTCAAGTCCTTGCTATTGGCAAGCGCATGTGGAAGTACCGTTGGCCCGGCGTGGTGGTGGCTTGGGTGACTGCGGCCGTTGGGGCAGTGGCGGTTTTTGTCATTCCTGATCGATACGAGGCCAGTGCACGGATCTACGTGGATACCCAATCCATCCTGAAGCCCTTGATGTCGGGCCTGACGGTTCAACCCAATGTGGAGCAACAGGTGGTGATGCTGAGCCGCACCTTGGTCAGCCGCCCGAACGTTGAAAAGCTGGTGCGCATGGCCGACCTTGATTTGAAGAATCAATCCAAGGCGCAGCAAGAGTCATTGATTGAAACAGTGACAAAGAATCTGTCGATCCAAAGCACGGCGCGTGACAATCTTTACACATTGGCTTACCGTGATTCGGATCCGGAAAGTGCCAAGCGAGTTGTGCAGTCCTTTGTTTCAATTTTTGTCGAGTCTAGCCTGGGTGCAAGCCGAAAGGATACTGCGACCGCTACTACCTTCATCAATGAGCAAATAAAGACTTACGAAGGCAAACTGGAAGAGGCAGAAAGTCGTTTGAAGGAGTTTCGGCTCAAAAATATTTCTACCATGGCGGGTGATGGCAAGGACTCCGCTTCGCGCCTGAGTGAGATGAGCGGGCAGTTGGATCGAGCACGGTTGGAATATCGCGAAGCTGTGAATGCACGCGATGCAGCCAAGCAGCAACTTGATGGTGAGCGAACCCGGGGTGCAAGCAACACCATGCAGAGCATTTTGCAGGAGTCGTCTCAGTCTATTTCCACACCCGAAATAGATGCGCGAATTGAGGCTCAAAAACGCAATCTGGATGGTTTGTTGCAACGCTATACCGACCAACATCCGGACATCATCAGCGCGCGCAAACTTATCAAAGATCTCGAAGAGCAAAAGCGTAAGGAAATGATCGAGCTTCGGAAGGCCGCCCTGAATGCGCCGGTGATGAGCGGCGGCAACGCCAACAATAACTTGGCATTTCAGGAATTGACCCGCTTGCAGGCGACGAGCGAGGTTCAAGTGGCCTCTCTTCGTGCGCGTTTGGATGAATATTCGGCGCGTTATGCACAGGCACTTGCGGCCGTCAAAACTGCACCCCAAATGGAGGCAGAGGCCTCACAGTTGAATCGCGACTACGCGATTCAAAAGAAGAACTATGAAGATTTGGTGTCTCGTCGGGAGTCGGCTTCCATCTCGGGTGAACTCGACACCGCCTCTGGGGTGGCTGATTTCCGTTTGATCGATCCGCCTCGTGTGTCGCCCCGGCCGGTCGCGCCCAACCGGTTGCTGCTGATGTCTGGGGCGTTGGCCGCAGCAATACTCGCTGGCATCTTTGCGGCCTTTGCTGCCAGCCAGTTGCGCCCCGTGTTCCATGACGCGTTAGAGCTTCGCGCTCGCGTCGAGCTGCCCATCTTGGGCGTGGTGACTCGGCTGGTGACGGACTCTGATCGGCGCCACAACCGGACTGACATGATTCGTTTTGGCGCGGCTTCGGGGGGCTTGGTTGGTGTTTTTGTGGTGGGTCTTACGGTGATGGCAGTGTTGATGAGTAGGCAGGTGGGCTGAGATGAGTAGCTTGATCGAACAGGCCGCCTTGCGGCTGGAGCAGTTGCGTCAAGCCGGTGTCGACATGCCGGAAGATTTGGCGATGCGTCTGCCGGCCAAGCCCTCTGATGAAGAGATTTTTGAGACCGTGGCCGCCGCATCCCTCGCCACTGCTACCGCACGCGCAGAGGAGCCACCGCACCCGGCCTCTAAACGGGTCGAACTTGATCTGGTAGCGCTGGCTGCACAAGGGTTTTTGACACCGGAATCGCCTCGCACCCACATTGCGGATCAGTACCGTGTCATCAAACGCCCTTTGATTAAGAACGCGATGGGTCGGGGCGTTGTCACGCCCAACCATTCGAACCTCATCATGGTGACAAGTGCCTTGGCCGGTGAGGGCAAAAGTTTTACATCGCTCAATCTGGCGCTGAGCATTGCGTCGGAGCTCGACAACACGGTAATGCTGGTGGATGCCGACGTTGCGCGCCCATCCGTGCTGCGAATGCTGGGATTGCCACAAGGCCCTGGGCTCTTGGACGTGTTGGAAGACAAGGTGGACATGGCCGAGGTGCTTTTGCGCACGAACGTGGACAAACTCACCCTGCTGCCAAGCGGCACACCTCATTCGCGGGCGACCGAACTGCTCGCTAGCGACGCGATGAGTGAGCTGCTTGAAAAGATGGCCAAGCGCTATCCTGACCGCATCATCATTTTTGATTCGCCGCCGCTCTTGCTGACCACGGAATCGCGCGTTTTGGCGTCGCATATGGGCCAAATCGTGATCGTCGTTCATGCCGAAAGAACGCCGCAAAGTGCCGTTCAACAGGCGCTGGCAACGATTGAAAACTGTCCGTTGAAGATGATGTTGCTAAACCAAGCGAGCGCCAATGCCTCTGGAAGTTATGGCTACGGCTACGGTTATGGCTATGGTTATGGCTACGGCAACGAACCGGCCAAAGGTTGAGTGACGGATGCTGCTCAGCAAACCCGTCACGACCCTGATTTTGGGCACACTCGCAGTTACCGAACTCGCCTGGGGGCAAGACACTGCCGGGCGCAGTTCCGGCCTGACCGTCGTACCGCGCGTCAGCGTGACTCAAACCTGGACTGACAACAACAGCTTGCAGTCCGATGCCAAAGACGCAGCCTTGATCACGGTACTCGCGCCGGGTGTCAACATCAGCAGTCGTGCGGGCCGCGTTCGCGGCACGCTGGATTACGCGCTGAATGGCGTGCTGTACATCAAGAGCGATCAGAAAAATCGCACGCAGCAGTCACTCAGTGCTGCTGCGGTCGCTGAATTGATTGATCGAACGCTGTTTATCGACGCGCAGGCCTCTATTTCTCAGCAGGCGGCGTCCGCGTTCGGTCGCCAAACTGTTGACAATTCTCTTGCAAATGCAAACCGCAGCGAAGTCACTACCCTGAGCATTTCGCCCTATCTGCGTGGGCTGCTGGCGGGTTTGGCCACGGTCGAACTGCGCGCTAACGCATCGGAATCCAACACGAAGGACTCCCTCGTTGGCGGCTCCCGTGCGTCCGGTGGATCATTGAAGATCGATGGTCTGGTTCGTGGTTCTGTCAACTGGTTTGGCAATGCCACGACGCAGTCGTCCGCCTTTAAGACGGGTTCCAGTTATCGAACTGCGGCGGTCAACGCCGGTTTGCGTTACCGAGCCGATCCCGAGTTCCTGTTGGGCCTGACGGTGGGCCAGGAGCGCAGTGACTTGGCGGGCAATGGCAGCCGAACAACGGCCAGTTACGGGCTGAACAGCGTCTGGACCCTGTCGCCACGGACCGCCCTGGCTGGCGATTGGCAATATCATGATTATGGAAATTCACACAGTTTGAGTTTTGAGCACCGCAGGGCTCGTTCAGCATGGCGGTTTTCTGACTCTCAAAGCGTCAATCTAGGCAATGGGCTGGGCAGCGGTGGCAGCACGGGTGCCGCTGGGCAGCGGAGCAATTACGACTTGCTCTTTTTGCAGTACGCGTCGCAAGAACCGGATCCTGTCAAACGCGATGCATTGGTGCGGAGCACCTTGCAATCACTGGGCCTGAGCCCGGACGCGCTGGCAAGCTCAGGCTTCATCAGCGCATCGCCGACCTTGCAGCGTCGCCAGGATGTCTCTTTCTCCTTGCAAGGGCTGCGCACAACGGTTACAGCCTTGCTGAGCCGCAGCCGCAGCCGCCAACTCGGTGCTGTGACCACCGCCAAAGATGACTTCGCGCAATCGGCCAGCATCACTCAGCGCAGTGCTTCAATCACCCTGTCGCATCGATTGACCCCAGACTCCAACTTGAATGTCAGCCTGCTGGACCAGCAAAGCAGTGGTGACACGGCCGCGCAGTCCACCACCTTGAAATCAGTCATTGCAAGTTGGGGTGGACGGCTCGGCAGCAAAGCGTCCTTGTCGCTCGGTGGTCGACATTCCCGATTCGAAGGTGTCACGCCGTACACCGAGAATGCCGTGTTCGCCACCGTGGTTCAACAGTTTTAAGCGCCAATGTACGAATCGTTTTATGGGCTCACCAGCAAGCCGTTTCAGCTCAGCCCCGACCCGAATTTCTACTTCGGGAGCAAGCAGCATCGCCGTGCCAAGGCCTATCTGGATTACGGGGTGCTGCGCAATGATGGCTTCATCGTCATTACCGGTGAGATCGGCGCAGGCAAAACTACCTTGCTGCGGGGACTGCTCGACAGCCTGAACCGCAGCAATGTGGTGATCGGCAATCTTGTCACCACCCAGCTCGATGCAGAAGACACCCTGCGCATGGTGGGTGCTGCGTTTGGGGTGCGCGTCAAAGACCTGCCAAAGTCGGAATTGCTGATGAGTTTGGAGGCGTACTTCGTCAACCAAACCACCCAGGGCAAGCGCTGTTTGTTGATCGTTGATGAGGCGCAAAACCTGTCGGCTCGGGCGGTTGAAGAGCTGCGGATGTTGTCGAACTTTCAGTTCGGCAATCAGTCCTTGCTGCAGACCTTCCTGGTCGGCCAGCCTGAGTTCCGGGGCATTTTGCAAAAGCCCGAAATGGAGCAGTTTCGCCAACGCGTGGCCGCCACTTGCCATATCGGGCCGCTCGACGAAGACGAAACCAAGGCCTATATCGAACACCGGCTGAAATGCGCCGGCAGCACCGGCAAGCCGACCTTTGATCTGGATGCTTTTCCCGCTGTTTTCAAGGCCAGCCAGGGGATTCCGCGGCGTATCAATTCGCTTTGCGACCGGCTGCTGCTGCTGGGCTTCATGTCCAACCGCACGCACCTGACCTTGGCCGATGTGCAGGAGGTGTTGCGCGATATCGCGCAAGAATCCGAGGTGCCGAAGTCTTCCTCCTTCGGGGCGCTGACGAATGGGGTTGGCAAGGGGGCTGAAAACACCGCTGATGGTGCGCCCTTGGTGCATCTTGGCCAGGCCCTGGACATCTCGCGGCTGAAGCTGCACGCGATTGATGTGGACGGCTTGTCGAGCGAAATCTCGGCGTTGAGCGACAGCGACCACGCCGACCGACTGCACCGCCTGGAGCGCAGCTTGTTGCGCCTTGAACACATCAATGCCCAAACGCTGACCCTGCTGCAAAAGCTGGTTGAAGCCGTCAAAACGAATTGAACCTATGTTGATGCCGACCCAAGCGCCGGTTTTGCGCAATGCAATGACCATCGATGTGGAGGACTACTTCCAGGTCTCCGCCTTTGCGCCCTATATCGCTCGCAGCGACTGGGATGCACGTGAGTGCCGGGTCGAGCGCAATATCGAACGCATCCTCGCTCTGCTGGCTGAGCACAAGACCCACGCCACATTCTTTACCCTGGGCTGGATTGCCGAGCGCTACCCGCACATCGTCCGCGCCATTGTTGACCAGGGCCACGAACTGGCCAGCCATGGCTATGGCCATGAGCGCGCCAGCGATCTGAGTCCGGCGGCCTTTGCTGCCGACATCACGCGTGCCAAGAAATTGCTTGAAGATCTGGGCGGCCACGAAGTGGTGGGCTACCGTGCGCCGAGCTTTTCGATCGGTGAGGGCAATCTTTGGGCCTTTGACACACTTTTGGAAGCTGGGTACCGCTACAGCTCCAGCGTCTATCCGATCAAGCACGACCACTACGGCATGCCCGACTCACCGCGCTTTGCTTATCCGGTGCGCGAGGGTCTGCTCGAAGTGCCGGTCACCACGCTGAGGCTGTTCAACAAGAATCTGCCGTCGAGCGGCGGCGGCTACTTCCGCCTGCTGCCCTATGCGGTGTCGCGCTGGTTGATCCAGCAGGTGAATGCCAAAGATGCGCAGTCAGCGGTGTTTTACTTTCACCCCTGGGAGATCGACACCGAGCAGCCCCGGATTGACGGCATCGACAGCCGCACTCGCTTTCGGCACTACGTCAATATCGCCCGCACCCATGCGCGCATCTCGCAGCTGCTGGGCGATTTCGCCTGGGGCCGGATGGACGATATTTTCCTCGGCCACAGGACGGGCAAGGTAGCGGCCGTCGCCACCGCAGGGTCAGTCTGATGACCGCCGAGTTGAAAGTCTTGCGCCTGTCGGCGCAAGACGCCGCTGCGGCCCAGCGCTGGGACGCTTTTGTGATGGCAAGCCCCCAGGCCACGTTTTTCCACCGGGCCGGCTGGCTCAAGTTGATCGAGCAAATCTTTGGCCACCGGGGCTATTTTTTGTATGCCCAGCGTGATGGCGTGATCGAGGGCGTGCTGCCGCTGGCGCAGGTAAAAAGTTTTTTGTTCGGCCATGCGCTGACGGGCTTGCCATTTGCTGTCTACGGCGGGGTGGCGGCTGCTTCTGAAGAGGCTGCGGCAGCCCTGGAACTTGAGGCGCAGACAATCGCCCAGCAAATTGGCGCCGAACATCTAGAGCTTCGCAACACCGTGCCGCGCCACGCCGACTGGCCTCAGCAAGATCTCTATGTCACCTTTCGCAAGGAAATCTTGCCCGAGGAAGAGGCGAACATGCTGGCCGTCCCGCGCAAGGCCCGGGCGATGGTTCGCAAAGGCATCAAGAACGGCCTGGTCAGCCAGATCGATGCCGACGTGAATCGATTTTTTGCGCTCTACGCCGACAACACCCATCGCCACGGCACGCCGGCGATGCCCAAGCGTTATTTCGCCGCCTTGTTGACTGAGTTTGGCGCTGACGCCGAAGTGATGACGGTCTGTGCGCCCGATGGCCGGCCGCTGAGTTCGGTGTTGAGCTTTTACTTCCGCGACGAAGTGCTGCCCTACTACGCCGGTGACGACGAATCCGCCCGCGATCTGGCAGCCAATGATTTCAAGTATTGGGAGCTGATGCGACGCGCCTGCGCACGCGGGCTCAAGCTGTTTGACTACGGCCGCAGCAAGCAGGGCACAGGCTCGTACGCATTCAAGAAAAACTGGGGCTTCGAGCCCACGCCGCTGCATTACGAGTACTGCCTTTACAAGCGCGAGGCGGTGCCGCAGAACAATCCCAACAACGCCAAATACCAGCTTCTTATCAAAGCCTGGCGGCGGCTGCCGATTGGCGTGGCCAACTGGCTCGGGCCCTTCATCGTGCGCAGCCTGGGGTGAGGCTGGACATGCGACAAGAACTGCTTGTTGGCGAATGCCTGCCGAACGCCCGCCGCGTCCTGCGGCGGGCCGGGTAGCGCGATGGCAAAGATTCTTTACCTCGTTCACCGTTTGCCCTTCCCGCCCAACAAGGGTGACAAGGTGCGCTCGTTTCATTTGCTGAAGCACCTGGCCGCGCAGCATCAGGTGTTCCTTGGCACCTTCGTCGACGACCCCGATGATTGGCAGCACCTGCCCTATTTGCGCGAATTGTGCGTCGATATGCATGCCGCTGAACTGCGCCCGACGCGGGCCAAGATTGCCAGCCTGCGCGGGCTTTTGACCGGCGAGGCGCTGGGCCTGCCGTACTACCGCAACGCGGGCTTGGGCCGATGGGTGGCCGACACAGCGGCCCGCGTCAAGTTTGATGCCGTCGTGGTGTTTTCGTCGCCCATGGCGCAGTACGCAGCAGCCCTGCCAGCGTTGCCAATGCTGGTTGATTTTGTCGATGTCGATTCTGCCAAATGGGCCGATTACGCCCCGGCCCACCGTTGGCCGATGTCCTGGGTCTATCGGCGCGAAGGACGGGCGCTGCTGGCGTTTGAGCAGGCGGTGGCGGCACGGGCGCGTTGCTCGTTTTTTGTTACCGACAACGAAGTTGCGCTCTTTCGCAAACTGTCGCCCGCGCTCAGCGCCCCGGTCGAGTCGCTCAGCAACGGTGTCGATGCTGATTTTTTCACACCCGATCCACAGCGTGCCTCGCCCTTTGCGGCGGGCGAAATTCCGCTGGTTTTCACCGGTGCGATGGACTATTGGCCCAATGCCGACGCGGTGATCTGGTTTGCGGCCGAGGTGCTGCCCTTGTTGCGCGATGAGTTTCCTGCGCTGTGTTTTCACATCGTTGGTCGCAGCCCGACGGCGGCCGTGCAGGCCTTGCACAGCGAACACGTCAAGGTCAGCGGCACCGTGCCCGATGTCCGGCCCTATTTGCAACATGCCGCCGCCGTGGTCGCGCCGTTGCGACTGGCGCGCGGCATTCAGAACAAGATCTTGGAAGCCATGGCGATGGGCCGGCCAGTCGTCGCCGCCGCCACTTGTGTGCAGGCGATCACGGCCGAGGCCGGTGTCGATGTACTGGCGGCCTCAGAGGCGGCAGACTATGCCGCTGGCCTGCGTCGGCTGCTGAATTCACCGGATGAAGCGGCCCGTGTCGGCGCGGCAGGCCGGGCCCGTGTTTTGGCCGACTACAGCTGGCCCGCGCGGCTGGCCGGCATTGACCGCCATTTGATGATGATTTCCCCGGAGCACGCTGCGTGACTTTGACCCTTCCATCTTTTCGCATCGCCCCGCACTGGCGTCGGCCCTTGGCTGTTTTCACACTGTTGTTGCTCGCCGTGTTGCTGCTTTACAGCGCCACTGGCCTGGCCATGGTGACCATCTGGGATCGCTCCGAAACCTTTGCCCACGCCTTTGTCGTGCCACCGATCTCGCTTTGGCTGATCTGGCGTCAGCGGGCCAGCCTGGCCCTGTTGACACCGCGACCGGCGCCGGTGTTTTTATTGCCCATGGCGGGCGTGGCCCTGCTGTGGCTGATGGGTGAGCTGGCGGCCGTCAATGCGGCCACGCAGTTCGCGCTGACGGGCATGTTGGTGTTGCTGGTGCCGGTGGTGTTCGGCTGGCCGGTGGCGCGCTGTATCGCCTTCCCGCTGGGCTTCTTGTTTTTTGCTGTTCCGTTCGGCGAATTCGCGCTGCCCCAGCTGATGGAATGGACCGCGCATTTCACCGTCGCGGCGCTGCGGGCGAGCGGCATTCCGGTTTACCAAGAAGGGCTGCAATTCATCATTCCCAGCGGGAGTTGGTCGGTGGTAGAGGCCTGCAGCGGCATCCGCTATTTGATGGCTTCGGTGATGGTGGGCACCTTGTTCGCCTACCTGAACTACCGCTCGATGGCGAGGCGTTGGATTTTCGTTGCCTTCTCTTTTGTCTTGCCGCTGGCCGCCAACTGGTTGCGTGCTTACATGATCGTGATGCTCGGTCATTACTCGGGCAACACCCTGGCCGTGGGTGCCGATCATCTGGTCTACGGCTGGGTGCTGTTTGGCATCATCATGCTGGTGATGTTCATGGTCGGGGCTCGTTGGGCTGAGCCGGATGCTCCGCCGCCGGTGGCGAATCAAACCATGGTGATCAAGGCGCCGAAGGCCTCACTTTGGCCGACCGTGGCGGGCCTGGCCCTGCTTTTGGTCGGCCCCGCCCTGTTTGTGCAGCAGATCAATGCCCAGCCGCGCTCGGCCGTGACGGCGATGACCGCACCAGATCTGGCGGCCAGTGGGTGGCAGCATGCCGCCGCGCCGGTCTCTACGTTCAAGCCCCACTACGAAAACCCGCTGGCAACGCTGGGGGCGGGTTACCGCGCAACGGCGCCAGCGACAGATGGCGCTGCAATGGGTGCTTCAATTGGCGTTTATGTCGGCTACTACCTTGGGCAGAACTTCGACAGCAAGCTTATTTCGTCGAACAACGCGTTGGTCACTTCGCGCGATGTGTCCTGGTCGCGCATTGGCAACGGCGAGGTGGTAGATCACCAGGGTCGGGTTTTGCGGACCGCTGAGCTGCGCGGTGTTGCCTTGGGTGATGAGTCTGCCAGCGGTCGTTTGCGCGTGTGGCAGATGTATTGGGTCAACGGCCATGTCACTTCCAGTGACTGGCAGGCCAAGCTGCTGGGAGCGCTGGGCCGCTTGACGGGGCAGGGCGATGCCTCAGCCGTGATCGTGCTTTACGCACAAAAGGCAGTCGCTGGTGAAAACGATGCGCTGATAGCGGGATTTTGGCGCGACAACCAAGCCCCCCTGAGTGCGTGGTTGGCCCGAATCGGTCCATTGGCTGAAGGACAATCTGCAACAACTTCGAACAAGCAAGGAGCTTCGCAATGAACGTGACGGTAGCCGTGATCGGCCTGGGCTATGTGGGTCTGCCTCTGGTGGTGGAATTCGGCAAGCAGGTGCGCACGATTGGTTTCGATATTTCAAAGTCCAAGGTCGAATCCTGCCAGCGCGGCGTTGACCCGTCACGCGAGTTGACCGATGCCGAAGTGGCTGCTGGCACGCACGCGGTCTACACCGACAACCCGACTTTGCTGGCCGAGGCGGACATGATCATCGTGGCCGTGCCAACACCGGTCGATCAGGCCCATGCACCCGACTTTCGCCCCTTGATCGGTGCCAGCACCAGCGTTGGCCGCCACATGAAGAAGGGCGTGACGGTGATCTATGAATCAACCGTCTACCCGGGTGCCACCGAGGAGGTTTGCGTGCCGGTGCTGGAGCGCGAATCAGGCCTGAAGTGGAAAGAAGACTTCTTCATCGGCTATTCGCCCGAGCGCATCAACCCGGGCGACAAGGAACACACGCTCACCAAGATTTTGAAGATCGTCTCCGGCGACACGCCCGCCACGCTCGACAAGGTCGCCAAGCTGTACGAGCTGATCATCATCCCAGGCGTGCACCGCGCGTCCAGCGTCAAGGCGGCGGAGGCGGCCAAGGTGATCGAGAACACCCAGCGCGACCTGAACATCGCGCTGATGAATGAGCTGGCCATCATCTTCGACAAGATCGGCAT
>JBBQKT010000067.1:0-12615 GCA_038327205.1 Burkholderiales bacterium
ATGCCGATGACGGCCACCAGGATGGAGAAAAGCGCCGTGGTCTTGAACGACGCGAGGTAGGTCGCGTCGGCAAACAGCTCGCGGAAATTCTGCAGCCCCACCCATTCGGTGCTCATGCCGAACGCATCCTGCTGCTGCATCGATTGCAGCAAGGCCTGCGCCGCCGGCCAGAAAAAGAACACGCAGATGACGATCAGCTGCGGGGCGAGCAGCAGCCAAGGCAGCCAGCCCGACCGGTACAGGACGCGTTTTTCCAGCGCCATCAGTTCATCCCTTGCTATTGGCCCGCTGGAACTTTTCCAACTGCTCGTTGCCGCGCTGCACCGCCGCGTCGATGCCTTCCTTGGCGCTCTTCTTGCCGCCCCAGATCTGCTCAAATTCCTCGTCAATGATGGTGCGAACTTGCAAGAAGTTGCCCAGCCGCACGCCGCGTGATTTGTCCGTCGTCTTGCGGATCATCTGGGTCACCGCCACGTCGGTGCCGGGGTTGGCCTTGTAGAAGCCGCTCTTTTCGGTCAGCTCGAACGAGGCCTTGGTGACCGGCAGGTAGCCGGTGCGCTTGTGGCTTTCGGACGCGACTTCGGGGCGCGACAGATAGCTGAAAAACGCCGCCACGCCCTTGTATTCCGGCGGCTTCTTGCCCGCCATCACCCACAGGCTGCCGCCACCGATCACGGTGTTCTGCGGCGCGCCGGGCACATCCGGGTAATAGGGCAGGGGCGCGATGCCGCTGGCGAACTTGGCGTTCTTCTTGACGTTGGCGTAAAGGCCCGAGCTGCCGGTCATCATGGCGCACTCGCCCGACACAAAGGTCGCATCGGCCGCATTGCCACGGCCGCGGTAAATGAACAGCCCTTGTTTGGCCATGTTCGCCAGGTTTTCGATGTGGCGCAGGTGCAGCGGGGTGTTGAAGGCCAAGCGCGTGTCCAGGCCGCCGAAGCCGTTGTTCTTGGTCGCGTATTCAACGTTGTGCCAGGCCGAAAAGCTTTCCAGCTGCGTCCAGCTGACCCAGCTGGTGGTGAACGGGCATTTGTGGCCGCTGGCCTTCAGCTTGGCCGCTGCCAGCGCCACCTCGGGCCAGGTCGACGGTGGCTTGTTGGGGTCGAGCCCGGCGGCCTTGAACGCGTCTTTGTTGTAGTGGAAGACCGTCGTCGAGCTGTTGAACGGGAAGCTCAGCATCTGGCCGTTGCTGGCGGTGTAGTAACCGGCGACGGCGGGCACGTAGGCGCCCTGGTCGAACTTCACGCCGGCCGTCTTCATCACCTCGGCCACCGGCACGATGGCGCCCTTGCTGGCCATCATCGTGGCGGTGCCCACCTCAAACACCTGCAGCACATGGGGCGCATTGCCGGCGCGGAAGGCGGCAATCGCAGCAGTCATCGATTCGTCGTACGCGCCCTTGTAGGTCGGCACGATCTTGTAATCCTTCTGGCTGGCGTTGAAGTCTTTCGCCAGGTCGTTGACCCAGTCGCCCAGGGCACCGCCCATTGAATGCCACCACTGGATCTCGGTCTGCGCCTGGGCTGCCGTTGTCAAGGTCAGGCCGAGCAGGGCTGCGGCCAGAAGCTTTCGTTTTGCCATCGTTGTCTCCAAATTCTTGTCAGCTTATGGCGGCATTGTGACAGTCCAAATCCGGGGCTTTGCCCTCGCCGGGGTGGCCTGTTTGATGCCCTGCGTTACGATCCGCAACTCAGCTTTTCATGGGGGAAACCCCAGCAACCCAGGGTGCCTTTGCGCGCCGAGACGCCATGAACGCACCGCATCCGCTGATGCCCGTCCCGACCGAGCTTGCCGCTGCTGAGCACGGCAGCAGTTCTCCCGGTGCCTCACGTCTGCGTGAGATTCCCTACAACTACACCTCGTTCTCCGACCGCGAAATCGTCATCCGCCTGCTGGGCACGCGCGCCTGGGCGCTGCTGAACAAGCTGCGCGAGGAGCGCCGCACCGGCCGCTCGGCCCGGATGCTTTACGAGGTGCTGGGTGATATCTGGGTGGTGCAGCGCAATCCTTATCTGCAGGACGACCTGCTCGACAACCCGAAGCGCCGCCGCCAGCTGATCGAGGCGCTGAACCACCGGCTGACCGAGGTGGAACGCCGTCGCGAAACCACAAGCTCAAGCGCTGCGGATGCCCAGCGCGACGCCGATGTGGGTGAGCTGCTGATCGCCGCGCGCGCCTCAGTCGCGGCCTTCTCCGCCAATTTCGATGCGGTCTCCGAACTGCGCCGCCGTGCCACCAAGGTGCTCGGCCGCCACACCGAGAAGGACAACATCAAGTTCGACGGCCTGTCCCGCGTCAGCCATGTGACCGACGCGACCGACTGGCGGGTCGAATACCCGTTCGTGGTGCTCACGCCCGACACCGAGGCCGAAATGGCGCAGATGGTCAAGGGCTGCGTCGAGCTGGGCCTGACCATCATCCCGCGTGGCGGCGGCACCGGCTACACCGGCGGTGCGATTCCGCTGGTTTGGAACAGCGCCGTCATCAACACCGAGAAGCTCGAAGCGCTGCGTGGTGTTGAGGTGATGGCCTTGCCCGGCGTCGACAAGCCGGTGCCGACGATCTGGAGCGAAGCGGGGGTTGTCACCCAGCGCGTCGCCGACCTGGCCGAGCAGCATGGCTATGTGTTTGCGGTCGATCCGACCTCGGCCGAGGCGTCATGCGTTGGCGGCAATGTGGCGATGAACGCCGGCGGCAAGAAGGCCGTGCTGTGGGGCACGGCACTCGACAACCTGGCCAGCTGGCGCATGGTGACGCCCGAGGCGAAATGGCTGGAGGTCACGCGGCTGAACCACAACCTCGGCAAGATCCATGATGTGGAAGTCGCCAGCTTCGAGCTGACCTATTTCGACGCCACCGGCAAGATCCTGGAGCGCACCGAGCGGCTCGACATTCCCGGCCGCACCTTCCGCAAGGAAGGCCTGGGCAAGGACGTGACCGACAAGTTTTTGGCCGGTCTGCCGGGCATTCAAAAGGAAGGCTGCGACGGCCTGATCACCAGCGCCCGCTGGATCGTCCACAAGATGCCGGCCCATGTGCGCACCGTCTGCCTGGAGTTCTTCGGCAACCCACGGGACTGCGTGCCTTCGATTGTGGAGATCCGTGACTTCATGTTTGCCGAAGCCGCCAAGCCGGGCGGCGCGATCTTGGCGGGCCTGGAGCATCTGGACGACCGTTACCTGAAGGCCGTCGGCTACAGCACAAAGAGCAAGAAGGGCGGCCTGCCGAAGATGGTGCTGGTGGGCGACATCGTTGGCGAGGATGCCGACACCGTGGCCCGCGCCACGTCCGAAGTGGTGCGCCTGGCCAACAGCCGCAATGGCGAGGGCTTCATCGCCATCAGCGCCGACGCACGCAAGAAATTCTGGCTCGACCGCAAGCGCACCGCCGCCATCAGCAAGCACACGAACGCCTTCAAGGTGAACGAGGACGTGGTGATCCCGTTGCCGCGGATGGGCGAGTACACGCTGGGCATCGAGCGGCTCAATATCGAGCTGAGCCTGCGCAACAAATTGGCTCTGGTCGATGCGCTGCAAGCCTTGTTCAAGCAGGGCAAATTGCCGCTGGGCAAGAGCGACGACGCCAACGACATCCCCAGCGCCGAGCTGCTGGAAGACCGCGTCGGCCAGGCGCTCACCCTGCTCGCCGACGTGCGTGCGCAGTGGCTGATGTGGAAGGATGGGCTCGACGTGCCTCTTGAAGGGGGCAGCTATTTCGACCGGCTGCAAGACCACAGCCTGCGCGCGTCGTGGAAGACGCAAATCCTCAAGCCGCTGCAAGACATCTTCAGCGGCGGTGCCTTCGAGCCCCTGCTGGACGAGTGCCGCCGCATCCACAAGGACATACTGCGCGGCCGGGTCTGGATTGCGCTGCACATGCATGCCGGTGACGGCAATGTGCACACCAACATCCCCGTCAACTCGGACATGTACGAGATGCTGCAGACGGCGCACGAGATGGTCGCCCGCATCATGCAACTGGCGCGCAGTCTGGACGGTGTGATCTCGGGCGAGCATGGCATCGGCATCACCAAGCTGGAGTTCTTGAGCGACAAAGAGCTGGCGCCGTTTGCCGATTACAAGGCCCGCATCGACCCGGAAGGCCGCTTCAACAAGGGCAAGCTCTTGCGCCTGGGTGGCCCCGAATCGCAGACCACCTACGCCGACCTGACCAACGCTTACACGCCCAGCTTCGGCCTGATGGGCCATGAGTCGCTGATCATGCAGCAGAGCGATATCGGCGCGATCAGCGATTCGATCAAGGACTGCCTGCGCTGCGGCAAGTGCAAGCCGGTCTGCGCCACCCACGTGCCGCGCGCCAACCTGCTCTATTCGCCCCGCAACA
This sequence comes from Burkholderiales bacterium, assembly GCA_038327205.1. Taxonomy (GTDB): domain Bacteria; phylum Pseudomonadota; class Gammaproteobacteria; order Burkholderiales; family Burkholderiaceae_C; genus Paucibacter_A. The sequence goes on from JBBQKT010000067.1 coordinate 4,345, forward strand.
AGATCCTCGCCACCTCCTTGTTGGTGGAGGCATTTCTGTACGAGGAACAAACCCGGCGCGGCATCTCGATCAAGCACTGGGAAGAGTTTGAGGACGTGGCCGACCACTGCACGGTCTGCCACAAATGCCTGAGCCCCTGCCCGGTCAAGATCGACTTCGGCGAAGTGACGATGAATATGCGCAACCTGCTGCGCAAGATGGGGCAGAAGAGTTTCCGACCCGGCAATGCCGCTGCGATGTTCATGCTCAATGCCACCAACCCCGAGACGATCAAGTTCGCCCGGGCGGCGATGGTGGGCGTCGGCTTCAAGGTGCAGCGCCTGGCGCACGACCTGCTCAAGCGGGTGGCCCGCAAGCAAACCGCAGCACCCCGCGCCACCCTGGGCCCGGCGCCGATCAAGGAGCAGGTGATCCACTTCATCAACAAAAAGCTACCCGGCGGCCTGCCCAAGAAGACCGCCCGCGCGCTGCTTGACATCGAGGACAAGGATTACGTCCCCATCATCCGCAACCCGGCCGCCACCACGGCCGAGACGGAGGCGGTGTTCTATTTTCCCGGCTGTGGCTCGGAGCGCTTGTTCAGTCAAGTCGGCCTGGCCACCCAGGCGATGCTCTGGCACGCCGGTGTGCAGACGGTGTTGCCGCCGGGCTATCTGTGCTGCGGCTACCCGCAACGCGGCAGCGGTCAGTTCGACAAGGCCGACAAGATCATCACCGACAACCGGGTGCTGTTCCACCGCGTGGCCAACACGCTCAACTACCTCGACATCAAGACGGTGGTGGTGTCCTGCGGTACCTGCTACGACCAACTGCAGGGCTACAAGTTCGAGGATATCTTTCCCGGCTGCCGCATCATCGACATCCACGAATACCTGCTCGAAAAAGGCATCACGCTCGGGTCTTCGACCAGCTATCTGTATCACGACCCCTGCCACTCGCCGATGAAGCTGCAAGACCCAATGAAGACGGTCAAGGCTCTGGTCGGCGACAACGTGGTGAAGAGTGAACGCTGCTGCGGCGAGAGCGGCACCTTGGGCGTCACGCGCCCCGATATTTCGACCCAGGTGCGCTTCCGCAAGGAAGAAGAAATCCGCAAGATGGAGACCGAGTTGCGCGACAGCGGCAAGGTTGCCGCCGCCGACAACCTGAAGATCCTGACCAGCTGCCCGAGCTGCCTGCAGGGCCTGAGCCGCTTTGGTGGGGACTTGCAAAACGGTCTGCTGGAGGCCGACTACATCGTGGTCGAAATGGCCAACCAGATTTTGGGCAAGGACTGGATGCCCGAGTACGTGGCCAAGGCAAACCAGGGCGGCATCGAGCGAGTGTTGGTATAGCCGACGATTGCCCGTCATGCCAGCGAAGGCTGGCATCCAGCGCGAACATCGGACGTCGTTCGGCACGACTGGATCCCTGCTTCCGCAGGGATGACGGTTTCAATTGAGCCGTCATGCCAGCGAAGGCTGGCATCCAGCGCAAACATCGGACGTCGTTCGCCACGACTGGATTCCTGCCTGCGCAGGGATGACGGTTTTAATTGAGCCGTCATGCCAGCGAAGGCTGGCATCCAGCGCGAACATCAGTGGGCGTTTGAAGAGACTGGATTCCTGCCTGCGCAGGAATGACGGGATCAGTCCGCCGCCAGCTTGCGGGCCTTGATCAGCGCATGCCAGGTGGCGGTTTCCTGCTGGATGAACTTGGCCAGCGCCGGGCCATCGCCGGGGGCCACTTCCAGCCCGAAGTCTTCCAGCCGCGCCCGCACTTCGGGCGTCGTGATGGCCTTGTTCATCTCGGCTGTCAGCCGGGTCACGATGGCATCCGGTGTGCCCTTGGGCACGAACAAGCCCTGCCAAGCCGTCACGTCCACATCGCTCAGGCCCAGTTCTTCAAACGTCGGCACATCGGGCAGCGACGGCAGGCGCTTTTTGCTCAGCACGGCCAGCGCGCGCAGCTTGCCAGCGCGGATTTGCGGCAGGCTGGCGGCGGTGTCCAGAATTGCCATCGGCAATATGCCCGCCATCACATCCTGAATGGCAAACGCGGTGCCGCGATAGGGCACATGGACGATGAAGCTGTGGCTGCGTTCTTTGATGAGTTCCATCGCCAGGTGGTGGGGGCTGCCGATGCCCGGTGAGGCGTAGCTGTAGACCCCGGGCTTGGCCTTGACCTCGGCCAGCCATTGCGCGGCGCTGGTGAAGCCCGAAGCCGGGTTGACCGTCAGGATCAGCGGGAAGCGCGCCATGAAGCCCACCGGCGTGAAGTCGCTCGGGGCATAGGCCAGCTTCTTGTACATCGCACTGTTGAACACCATCGCGCCGTTGTCGCCGGTCAGCAGGGTGTAGCCGTCGGCGGGGGACTTGGCGGCGGCGTCGGTGCCGATGCTGCCGCCGGCACCGGGCCGGTTGTCGATGATGATTGTTTGGCCCAACTGTTTGCCAAGCTGGGGTGCCAGTTGGCGGGCCAGAAAATCGGAGCCCCCACCGGCCGGGTAGGCAACGATCCATTTGATCGGCTTGGCGGGCCAGCTTTGGGCCGATGCCAACGTGGGTGTGGCGAGCATCAGCAAAGCCATCAAAAAGCGGCGGTTCATCATGGGCACAAGCTCCGTTTAAAGTGGCGCAACTTTAAGGCCGAACATGACCCCTGTTGATTGCCCCTTGTGCTGCGACACCGGCGGCCTGCTGATCGCGCAAAGCGAAAATTGGCGCGTCATCCGCGTGCTCGATGCGCCCGACTTTCCGGCGTTTTACCGGCTGATCTGGCAGGCCCATGTGGCTGAATTCAGTGATCTGAACGCCGCCCAGCGCGCCGATTGCATCGAAGCCGTCAACACCGTCGAGCAGGTGCTGCGCAGCGCCTTGCAGCCCACCAAGATCAACCTGGCCAGCTTGGGCAATGTGGTGCCCCATCTGCACTGGCATGTGATCGCGCGCTTTGATTGGGACAGCCATTTCCCGAATCCGGTGTGGGGCAGCCCGGTCAGGGCGGTGCAAGGGCCATCGCCCGAGGCGCGCTTGGCACAGCCCTTGGCCGCCATCGACCAGCGCATCGCCGCAGCCCTGCGTTGATGTCGCAGTCCGCTCCGTGCGGGCCACGCCCCCCGTAGCCTGGATGAAGCGCAGCGGAATCCGGGATTCAGCCTGCCGCGTGGCCACCATTCCCCGCAGTCCGCTTCGCTCCGTGCGGGCTACGACACCCGGCGCCGCGCGCCGCCTCACCAAACCGTGATTGGCTCCGCCGCCACCATCGCGCTGTCCGGCTTGCAGCTGAAGGCACGGGCAAAGTCGGGCGAATTGGACATCGGCCCCTGCACGCGGAAACGGCCGGGCGAATGGGGGTCGGTGCGCAGCTGGTTGATCAGCGCTTCGGTACGGATCTTGTTGCGCCAGACCAGGGCGTTCGACAGGAAGAAGCGCTGCTCGGGCGTGTAGCCATCCACCTTTTCCGTCTTGCCGCTGCGCTTGAGCGCGGTTTGCAGCGCCTCGAACGCAATCGGCAGGCCCGACATGTCCGAGATGTTCTCGCCCAGGGTCAACCGACCATTGATCGGCGTGCCCGGCACCGGCACATAGCCGCCGTACAGCGCCACCACCTTTTCGGCGCGGGCCAGATAGGCGCTGGCATCGGCCGGTGTCCACCAATCGGTCAGCGTGCCAATGGCGTCGAAATTGCGGCCGTTGTCGTCGAAGTGGTGGGTGATCTCGTGGCCAATCACCATGCCGATGCCGCCGTAGTTGACCGCGTCGTCCGCCTTGGCATTGAAGAAAGGCGGCTGCAGGATGCCGGCCGGGAAGGTGATCTCGTTGAGCCCACCGGCCGAGGCGTTGACGATGTAGGGCGCCATGCTCCAGCGCGTGCGGTCGACCGGGCGGTCCAGGTCGGCCATCTGCCGGGCGCTGTGCCAGGCGGAAATGCGCAGCAGATTGCCGGCGTAGTCATCCGGCTTCAGTGCCAGGCCGTCATACGTGGGGAACTTGTCGGGCGCGCCGATCTTGGGGGCCATGGCGGCCAGTTTTTCAAGCGCGCGCTGCTTGGTCGGGGCGCTCATCCAAGTGAGGTTTTCAATCCGGTGCTGCATGGCGGCCTTCACATCGCCCACCAGCTGCAGCGCACGGGTCTGCGCCTCGGCCGAAAACGCGCGGCCGACAAACACCTCACCCAGGGCCATGCCGATCGGCTCGCGACCCGTGCCGCCGCCGATCGTCACGATCACCTGCTCGCCACGCGGCGGCGCTGCCTTCACGCCGCGAATCGTCACCTCGCGGTAGTCAAAGTTGGCGTCGGCAAAAGCCTTGGGCAGACGGCTGGCGCTGGCGTCGAGCAGGCGCATCGTCAGATAGGTGCGCCAGGTGGCGATGGGGGTGTTGGTGGCCAGCTCAGCCACCCGGCGGGCAAAGTCGGGCTGGCCCACGATCAGCCGCTCAACGCTTTGCGGCCGGCCGGTCAGTGCCACCAGGTAGGCCGGCCAATCAAAGCCAGGAGCCACGGCGGTCAAGGCAGCTGGGCTGAAGGGGTTGTAGCGGCCGTTTGGGTCACGCAGGGCGGCGCGCGGCTTGCTGCCATCGGCCAGGCGGGTCTCAAAGGCAATCAACGCGTCGAGCGTGGCTTCGCTGGGCGCCTCTCCGGTTGCGGCAGTCAACAGCCGTCCGGCATAAACGCGGTACGCCGCTTGCAGGCGGCGCGACACCTCGTCGGTCTTGAAGTAATCGTCCCGGTCCGGCAGGCCCAGACCGCTTTGGCTCAGGCCCAGCACATAGCGGCGCGTGTCCTTGGAGTCGGGCTGCACGCCGGTGGCCAGCGGCGCAGCCACCTGCACCCGCGCCAGCGCAGCCAACAGCACCGGCAAATCCTCGGCCTTGTTCAGCGCCGCGATCTGCTTGAGCAGCGGCTGCAGCGCCGTCAGGCCCTGGGCTTCAATCGCGGGGGTGTTCATGCCGCTGGCGAAGTACGCGGCGGCCTGCTTCAGCCCCGGCGTGGTTTGCTGCGCCGGATTGGCCGCCAGGTCCTGCAAGGCCTTCTCCAGGATCGCCGTGTTCGCCACCCGCAGCTGGTCAAAGCTGCCGATGCGGGGCTGGCTCGGCAGCAATTCCGTCTGCGCCACCCAGCGGCTATTCACAAAGTCATAAAAGTCGGCGCACGGATCGATGTTGGTGGCGAGGCTTTTGACGTCGATAGCCTGCGATGTTTCAGCCCGGCCGGCAGTGGCCAATGTCAGCAACGCAAAGGCCGCAAGGGCGGTAACCGTGAAGCGGTGGTTCAGGCGCATGAAGAAGGCTTCCAAAAGGTGAGTGCTGCGTAGCGTATCCCAACAAGTCCGCCCCCGTAGCCTGGATGCAGCGCAGCGAAATCCGGGAAACAGCGTGCCGAGTGGCGCAGAGCTCCCCGCAGTCCGCTGCGCTCCGTGCGGGCTACGAATTTCGCAATCGCCGCGCCGCGTGTTCACATCCTCCGTAGCCTGGATGCAGCGCAGCGAAATCCGGGAATCAGCGTGCCGAGTGGCCACCATTCCCCGCAGTCCGCTTCGCTCCTTGCGGGCTACGAAACGCGTACTCGTTCCCCTCTACGGTTCGCCAAACCGCCCGATATCGTCAACTTCGGCCAAACCCCAATCCGCCCCATACACCCCCGCCCGCACATACCTGTGGAACGACGAATGTGGCCAATCGGCTGCCCGGGCCACCCAGCCGTGTTTGACGGGGTTGAAATGGATGTAGTCCATGTGCCGCTCCACGTCGCGCTCGTCCCGCAGCGTGTGTTCCCAAAACCGCCGCTGCCAAAGCCGGTAGCCGCCTTCCGGCCGAGGCATCAGCCGAGACGTACCAGCACAGGCACCGACTGCATGTGTGAAATTCGATTTGATGGCTTTCCAGCGGCCAGGGTAGTCGCTGTCGTCCGGCGGCAGTGTCCAGATTGCGTGCAGGTGCTCGGGCAGCACGACGATGGCATCCACCTCGAACGGCTTCTTCTCTTGTGCGCGGCGCATTGCCTCGCCCAGCAGGGTGATGTGATCCGTCAGCGTGCAGGCCGTGCGATCGGCCAGCGCCACCGTGAAGAAATAGCTCGCGCCTTCGATCCGGTTGCGTCGGTAGTTCACCATCCGCCGATGCTAGCGCCACCGCCGCGAACATCAACCCGTAGCCTGGATGCAGCGCAGCGAAATCCGGGAATCAGCGTGCCGAGTGGCCACCATTTCCCGCAATCCGCTTCGCTCCGTGCGGGCTACAAATCTAGCAACATCACCCGTAGCCTGGATGCAGCGCAGCGAAATCCGGGAATCAACGTGCCGAGTGGCGCCGATTTCCCCGCAGTCCGCTTCGCTCCGTGCGGGCTACAAATCCAGCAACATCTTCCCGTAGCCTGGAATCAGCGCAGCAAACCGGAGGATGTGGACAAAGCAATCAGCACACAGCCTGTCGCCCTTGCCAAGTCCCGCCTTGGGACTAAACTGCGCCATGCGAGTCATCGCCGTGAAAGTGTTGCGCGATTTTTGGCAGCGTAATCCTGCTGCTGAACAGCCTTTGCTTGCATGGCTCGATGAAGCCAGCAAGGCCCATTGGGCGCGGCCACAGGACATCAAAAATGCTCACACCAACGCCAGTTTTTTGGCGAACCGGCGTGTTGTTTTCAACATCAAAGGCAATGACTACCGGTTGGTCATTGCGATTGCATATCGCATCGACACGGCCTACATCAAATTCATCGGCACGCACGCCGAATACGACATGATCGACGCAGCCACTGTCGCCATGTTTTGAAACGGAGCATCGACGCACATGGACATCCGCCCCATCCGCACACCCGCTGATTACGACGCTGCGCTGAAAGCCGTGTCGCCTTACTTCGACCTGGAGTCGGAACTAGACCCCGACAGCGAGGAAGGCATCCGTTTTGAGCTGACGGTGACGTTGATTCATGCCTATGAAGCGCGGCAGTTCCCGGCGTCGCCACCTGATCCGGTGGAGGCCATCAAATTCCGCATGGATCAGCTGGGCCTGACGCCCCGCGACCTGGAGCCCATGATTGGCCGCAGCAACCGGGTCTACGAAGTGTTGAATCGCCGCCGTCCCTTGACCTTGGCGATGATTCGGCGCCTGCACGCCGGCCTGGGCATCTCAGCCGAAAGCCTGATTCGTCTTCCCACCGCAGCCTGAAACGCGCACCATCAGTCGAGTGGCGCAGAACTCCCCGCAGTCCGCTCCGCTCCGTGCGGGCTACAAATCCAGCAACATCGCCCCGTAGCCTGGATGCAGCGCAGCGAAATCCGGGAATCAGCGTGCCGAGTGGCGCAGGTTGCCCCGCAGTCCGCTGCGCTCCGTGCGGGCTACAAACCCAGCAACATCTCCCCCGTAGCCCGGATGCAGCGCAGCGAAATCCGGGAATCAGCGTGCCGAGTGGCCACCATTTCCCGCAGTCCGCTTCGCTCCGTGCGGGCTACAAATCTAACAACATCACCCGTAGCCTGGATGCAGCGCAGCGAAATCCGGGAAGCAGCGTGCCGAGTGGCCACCATTTCCCGCAGTCCGCTTCGCTCCGTGCGGGCTACAAATCCAGCAACATCTTCCCCGTAGCCTGGATGCAGCGCAGCGAAATCCGGGAATCAACGTGCCGAGTGGCGCAAATCTCCCCGCAGTCCGCTTCGCTCCGTGCGGGCTACAAACCCAGCAACATCTCCCGTAGCCTGGACGCAGCGCAGCGCAATCCAGGAATCAGCCTCCGCGCCCCCGCCGACTACACTCCCCAGGTCACTTCCAACCCGAGCACCCCACCCGCATGGCTGGTCTCACCGCAACGTCCCCCACCCCGACCGACATCACCGTGCACCAAAGCTCGCGGGTGCTTGAAATCACCTTTTCGGACGGCGTCACGTTTCGGTTGCCGTTTGAGTTGATGCGGGTCTACAGCCCATCGGCCGAGGTGATGGGCCACGGGCAGGGCCAAGAGGTGTTGCAGACCGGCAAGCGCGAGGTGAGCATCACCGCACTCGCCTCGGTGGGCCATTACGCCGTGCAGCCGACCTTTTCGGATGGCCATGACAGCGGCCTGTTTTCGTGGGACTACCTGTATCAACTCGGCGCCAACCAGGTGCAGTTGTGGCAAGACTACGAGGCCCGATTGCTGGCCGCCGGCGAAAGCCGCGACGCCCCCAGGGCCCCACCCAAGCCCGCTGCCTCGTCCCCAAAATCCTGCGGCAGTCACTGACTAAATTGATAGATAGATAGAGAACCCCATGAGCGACACCCATTTCGGCTACCAAACCGTTGACGAAGGCGAAAA
>JBBQKT010000068.1:0-12414 GCA_038327205.1 Burkholderiales bacterium
GGTGTTCCCCGGCGGCGCGCTGGTGGGCTGCGATGCTGGCTATCTGAACGCCGCCCGCATCAAGGGCAGCCACGCGGCGATCAAGACCGGCATGTTGGCCGCTGAGGCCGCCTTCGAGGCCATCACCGCCGGCCGTCAGCATGATGAACTGGTCGCCTACCCGGCGGCCTTCGAGCAAAGCTGGCTGCACGCCGAACTGAATCAGTCGCGCAACTTCAAGCAGTGGTTCAAGAAGGGCTCGACGGTGGGCACCCTGATGACCGGCATCGAGCAATGGCTGCTGCCCAAGCTGGGCATGAAGAGCCCGCCATGGACGATCCACCGCACGGTGGCTGATCACAGCACGCTGCGCCCGGCGGCCGAGAGCCCCAAGATCGATTACCCCAAGCCCGACGGCAAGCTGACGTTTGACCGGCTCTCGTCGGTGTTCATCTCGAACACCAACCACGCGGAAAACCAGCCGGCCCACCTGACGCTCAAAGACGCAACGGTGCCGGTGGCGATCAACCTGGCGACCTATGCCGGACCGGAAGGCCGCTACTGCCCGGCCGGCGTGTACGAGTATGTGAAGACCGACGCTGGCGCCGACCGTTTGCAGATCAACGCGCAGAACTGCGTGCACTGCAAGACCTGCGACATCAAGGACCCAACGCAGAACATCGTCTGGGTGACGCCTGAGGGTGGCGGCGGGCCGAATTACGCGGGGATGTAAGCGAGGCGGCAGCGCGGGACTTTTACAATTGGCGGTCCGCTGCCGCTTTGCCTGTCCCCGCCATGTTCCACCGCCTGCTGCCCTTGTTCGTCCTCGCGCTGGTATTGGCGTGGTCACCGGCGCGGGCCCTGTCCTTGAATAGCGGGGTGGTGCAGGCCTGGCCCGCCATCAGCCTGCTGTCCGACCCTGACAAAACTTTGACGGTGGAGCAGGCCCTCACCCGGCTCGACCAGTTCAAAGCGCCGACCGGCGCAGTCGGCACACTGGGCCTGCGCAAAGACGCCGTCTGGCTGCGCATCCCGCTGGAGGTGCCGAGCGACGCTGGGGGCAACTGGATTCTCAACATCGACTACCCGGTGCTGAACCGCATCGGTGTTCATCTGGCCCAGGGCGGCCGCGTGGTCCAACAGGCTCTGCTTGGCAACCTGGTGCCACTGGCCCAACGCCCGATGGGCAGCCGCTCCCCCGCACTGGCCCTGGAGCTGCAAGCGGGCGCAAGCTATGAACTGCTGCTGCGCGTCGAGACTGCCGGGGCGATGATCCTGCCGATCACCCTCAGCCGGCCGGCCGCCTTTCATGCCCGCGCGCTGGGCGAACAGATGCTGCAAGGCGTGCTGAATGGGCTGGGCCTGTGCCTGCTGATCTACAGCCTGGCCCAGGGAATTTCGCTGCGCGAACCGCTGTTTGCCAAGTACGCGCTGCTGATCTCGGGCGGCCTGTTGTTCTCGCTGCTGCAGTTCGGCGTCGGCGCCCAATATCTGTGGCCGGACCAACTCTGGATCGAGCTACATATGGCGGGGCTTTCGGCCCTGGCCGCCGCCTGCGGCTCCTTCCTGTTCATCGAGCAGGCCCTGGCCCACGCTGGCAGCAGCCGCTGGTTCAGCCGCATCATGAAGGCAGGTGCCGCCTTCACCGTGGTGTTCGCCCTGCTGTTCGCGCTCGACCTGATCGATCTGCATACCGTCACTGCCATCGTCGGCACACTCGGCCTGGCCCCCGCTCTGCTGGGCTTGCCCGGCGCGGTGCAGCGGGCGCGCCGGGGCGACAGCGTGGGCAGCTACTTCCTGGTCGCCTGGCTGGCCTACTTCGTCTTCACCGCCTTGGCCATCGCCGTCATCAAGGGCCAGATTGCAGCCAATGCCTGGACCATGCATGCCTTCCAGATCGGGGCGACGCTCGACATGCTGATCTTCATGCGCGTGCTGGGCTTGCGCACGGTGGCGATCAAGGCGGCCGCGCTGCAGGCCACACGCGAGCGTGATCTGCTTCACTCTCTGGCGCACACCGATGCGCTGACTGGCCTGGCCAACCGCCGTGGCCTGACCATCGCGCTGAATGCCGCCCTGGCGCGCTGCACCGAAGACCAACTGGTGGCGGTGTTCTTGCTCGATCTGGATGGCTTCAAGCAAATCAACGACAGCCACGGTCACGAGGTGGGGGACGAGTTGCTGATCGCCGTCGGCCAGCGCCTGCAAGCAAGGCTGCATCCGGGCGATCTGGTGGCGCGCCAGGGCGGTGACGAGTTCATCGTCATGTGCGCCGGTCTGCGCAAGGCCAAGCTCGCAGACGATCTGGCTGCGCGACTTCAGCAGGCTTTCGCCACGCCCTTCGAGCTGAAGGGCAGGCGCTGCGCAGTCGGCGTCAGCATCGGCTTCGCCTTGGCACCGACCCAGGGCCGCGATGCGGCCGAGTTGATCAAGCAGGCCGACGCCGCGATGTACCAGGGCAAGCCGGGACGGGTCACCACCCTGACGGCCTGATCGGATGCCGAGTTAGGCCATCCAACGGGCAAGCGCCTGCCCGTCCGCCGAGCCTGCGGCAAAGGCCGCCTGAATCCGCGTGCGCTAGGCCGCCGGGCGGTTCTGGTTCAGCTTGAACTTGCCCTCCCAGCGCGTCACTTTCGGCCAAAAGCCGACGATGGCGCCAAGCATCTTGTCCTGGAAGTCGCTCGGCGGGCCGCGCCACTGGGCCGCATAGCCGGGCTCGTGCAGGGCCCGCAGTGTCATCGATCCAACTCAGCGTGCCGTAAACGTGCACCGCCATGTAATTCCAGGTCGGCACCGCCAGCAGAGTGTCGCAATGCGCCGGGCTGATGTAGGCGCTCGGGCCACTGAACACGGCCAGCCCCGAGGTCTGCGCTTACAGCCAGGCCCAAGGGCGATTGGCGCGCGCACATCGGCCAATTGTTGTCGAAAGCTCGCTTTCAAACGCGTTAGCGGCCCAAGGCGGCAGGCAGTGAACTCGTCCGCTCCCCCTTTGGGGGGATATGTGGGAGCCAGGCCATCAAGGATGCTCGCGCCATCGACATTTGGAGCGCCCTCATGACCCACGACACCGCTGATTCAGTACCCACCTTCGACAAGACGAATATGGCCAAGTTTTACGATGCAACAGCCCTGTTTTTCAAGCGCCAACCCAGCCCGCCCGAGGTCGTCAACCGCTGCGGCATTCCCGGCCTGGAAGTGAGCGAATCGACCTGGGCCGAATGGGAAGCGGCCGTCGAGGCCAACGCTCGCTGAACCAATCGAAGATAGCCACGGGATACTCCGCCCAGGAGATCCCCATGTTCGAGATTGAGCTGAAGTTCCAGATACCCCCCGCGCAGCAGGCGGCCGTGCTGAAAGCTGCCACCACCGCCAGCGCCGCCACCACCCGGCTGCAAGCCCGCTACTTTGACACCCCCGACCGGCGGCTTGCCTCGGCCCAGGTGGCCCTGCGGATGCGCCAAGAAAACGGCCTGTGGGTACAGACGCTGAAGAGCCGGGGTGACAACGGCATCCGCCGCCTTGAACACGAGGTGCGCCTGCCCGGCGAAGCAAATGCCCAGCTCGACATCACCCGTCACGCGGGCACCGAGGCTGGTGCCATGCTCGATGCTGCGCTTGGTGACAACCCGGGCACCCTGCAAGAAATTTTCGCCACCGACGTGACCCGCACCCACCGACTGATCCGCAGCGGCGGTGCGGTGATCGAGCTGGCCTTTGATGTCGGCGAGCTGTGCGCAGGCAGGACCACCGAGCCGCTGTGCGAGCTTGAGTTTGAGCTGAAGTCGGGGCCGCTCGCAGCCCTGTTTGCGCTGGCTGAACGATGGGCCTTGCGGCACGGCCTGTGGCTGGATGTGCGCAGCAAGGCCGAACGCGGCGAACTGCTGGCGCGTGCGGCTTCAGCCAAGCCGCCGACCCGTGCCGTGTCCCCCCGCTTGACCCGCGAAATGCCCGCCGATACGGCCTTGCGCAGCATGGTGGCCACTTGCCTGGAGCAGGTGCTGCCCAATCTGTCCGCATTGGCGGCCGAGGTGGGCACGGCAGGCCATCTGCACCAGGCCCGCGTTGGTCTGCGGCGGCTGCGCACGGCGCTGAAACTCTGGGGCACCCCCGAACCCCGACGGGATGCAGCGCTGGCCGCGCTGTTCACCGGGCTGGGCGGCGCGCGCGACCAAGATGCCTTGCGCGCGACCCTGTTGCCCGAACTGCTGGCGGCCGGTGCCCCGATGGCCACCCTGGCCGCGGCACCCCCGTCGACAAACGTAGGCAAGATCGTGCGCGGCCCCGCACATCTGCCGGCGCTGCTGCAAATGCTCGCCTTCGCCCTGGGTGCAGCGACCGATGACCAGGAAGCGCCCTCGATGAAGAAGCTGGCGGCCACCGTCTTGGCCGCCGAGCGCCGCAAGCTGCGCAAAGCGGCCCGCCGGTTCAAGCAGATGGAGGACACCGAGCGCCACCAGCTGCGCAAGCGCCTGAAGCGGCTGCGCTATGGCATTGAGCTGACATCGGCCCTCTTCAAGGCCAAGGATGTGCGCCGTGAACTGGCGGCCTTGCGGCCTGCGCAAGACGCGCTCGGTCGTTACCACGACCTCTGCATGGCCTTGGCGCTGTTCAGTGCCCAGACCGACAGCGACCCGCGCGCCTGGTTTGCCGTGGGCTGGTTGACTGCCGGCCGCGAAGCCCAGGCCAAGGTGGCGAGCAAAGCTTTGAAGCCGCTCGCCGAATAGGCCAATTCAGACCGCTGAATCGTGCCGGTCAGCCTCGGCCCAACCGGCCCAATAGTCGTTGCGGCCATGATGGTCGTACAGGGCCATCTCGTGCTCGCGGGTCAGCTCGATCGCCGCATCGTAGGGCGGCGAGGCCTTGATCGAGGCCAGGCTCAGCTCAACCGATACGGTTGAATCGGCCCAGTTCACGCCCGTCACCCAGGCCGGGGCAATCAAGACCTGGTGGCCCAGCCCCCAGTTGCTGGTGTTGACGACCAAGTAGCGAATCGCCCAGGTGTCTTCATCAACCAAGAAGCCGTCGACATGGCCGATCTCGCCGCCAAGGGCGTGCAGGTCGTAGCCGATCACGGCCTTGCAACTGCGCAGATGCGGGTCGTCGTTGCGGTGCTTCAGACGCTGGGCGCGTTCGACTTCAGCAGGGGTCAGGCCGACGCCGAGCGCATCCGGCTGCATCGCGTAGGGATAGATGCCCGCGCCCCAGATGCCCTCGCCGCCCCAGTAGCTGGGATAGCCGTAATAGCCCAGGTAATCAGCCTCGTGCTGGCGCGACACCGGCTTCTGGGTATCGATCTCGGGGCTGCCCTTGACCTGCGCCTTGGTCAGGGTGACCGGCAGCAGTCGCTCGGCCCAGTCGGGGTGGTGGATCGACATCGGCGTGATCAACACCTGTCGGCTCAGCAGCCAAGCGCCGGTGTCCACGACAAGATAGCGGATCACCCAGGCTTCGTCGTCGAAGTAGAGGTCTTTGACATGGCCGATGGGGCCGTCGGTGGCACCGATGGCATAGTTTTCAAGGTCTTTAAAGCTGCGCAACATAGGGTCTCCTTTGCAAAGTCAGTCGGTCAGTCGGCACTGCAAGCGCCATGGGCTGCCTGAATTGCTCAAACCGGGCGGCAGGCATCAGGGCGCTCACGCAGGCGCGTCTATCTTCGCAGTCCGCACCAATTTCTTGTTGACGAACTCCTGGATGCCCAAGTTACCAAGTTCGCGACCGTAGCCCGAGGCCTTGATGCCGCCAAAGGGCAGATCGGCGTCGGTCCAATCGAGGTTGTTGACGAACATCATGCCGGTGTCCACGAGCGTAGCGATGCGCTGGCCGCGGGCTTCGTCGCGGGTCCAAACCGAGCCGCCGAGGCCGAAGTCAGAGTCGTTCGCCAGCGCAATGGCTTCGTCTTCGGTCTTGACGCGGAAGAAGGACACGACCGGGCCAAAAAACTCCTCACGAAAGGCCGGGTTTGCGGCTGCGATGTCGGTCAGGATGGTGGGCTGCATGAAGTAGCCCGGTCGCTCGATACGATTACCGCCCAGCACGACGGTCGCCCCATGGACCACGGCCGCATCGACCTGGTCCAGCAAGAGCTTGAGCGCCGCCTCGCTTGACAGCGGGCCTTGCGTGGTGGCCGGGTCCATCGGGTCGCCGGGCTTCAGCGACGCCAGCGCGGCCTTGAATTTCGCCAGGAACTCATCGGCCACGCTCTCCATCACGATGAAACGCTTGGCGGCACAGCAGGTCTGCCCCCCGTTGTACATCCGCCCCCACACGGCCCAGGGAATCGTCTTGGCCAGATCGGCATCGTCGAGCACGATGAAGGCATCGCTGCCGCCCAGTTCCATCGACGACTTCTTCAGGTTCATCCCGGCCCGCGCCGCAATCTGGCGACCCGCCTCGACGCTGCCGGTGAGCGCCACGCCCTTCACGCGCGGATCGTCAATCACCTGGTTGCTTTGTTCATGCGAGATGCGCAGATTGGTGTAGGCCCCGACCGGCGCGCCGGCATCGAGCAGCAGCTTCTCAAACGCCAGCGCGCACTGTGGCACATTGCCCGCGTGCTTGACCACCAACACATTGCCCGCCATCAATTGCGGGCCGACCACGCGGGCCAGTTGATAGAACGGAAAGTTCCACGGCTCGACGCAATACAACACACCGATCGGCGAGCTTTCCATGTGCGCCGCACCCACCTTGGGATGCAAGGGTGTGGGCGCCAGAAAGGCCTCGGCATGCTCGGCGTAATAGGCCAGGATGGCCGCACTGAACATCACCTCCCCGTGCGCCTCGGCGATGCGCTTGCCCATCTCCAGCGTGGCCAGCTTGGCAAAGTCGTCCACCTGGGCTTGCAGCAGTTCGGCGGCCTTGTTGATGATGCCGGCGCGCTCGGCATACCGGGTGTGCTTCCAGCTTTTGGCGCACTGGTCGGCGGCAGCAAGCGCCGTCTCGAGTTCGGCGCTGCTCATGTGCTCGAAGCTCATCAGCAGTTTGCCGTCGTTGGGGTTGATGCTTTGGTAGGCCATGTCGTTGTTCCGGTGAACTGAAGACAGCACCTTGCGCGCCCTGCCCCGCCCGGTCTGTTCGCTACGACACGAAACGAATGCCGAGTGCCGGGTATAAGGAGCTTCTTCGTGGCAGCTCTGCAAGTGCCGAATGCTTCGAAATAACCAAGGACAACCGAACCCATGCAAATCCTGCTGAACTCCGACCCCAACACCGACGGCGGCCACCTGATGGCTGATCACCTGAAACAGGTCGTGACCGACGCCCTGACACGCTTTGGCGAGCACATCACCCGCGTCGAGGCCCATCTGTCCGATGCCAACAGCAGCGCCAAATCGGGTGCGGACGATATCCAATGCACGCTGGAAGCGCGGCTGATCGGCCTGGACCCGCTGGTCGTCAAGGAGCACGCAGGCAACGCCCACCAAGCCATCGACGGCGCGGTGCGCAAACTCAAGCGAGCGATTGAAACCGTGCTGGCCAAGCACGAAGAGCCGCGCCGCCGGGCAGCGCCCGACGGGCTGGTCGAGGATGCAGAACAGGACAGGTAGAAGGACTGAACTTCCAACGAACCCATGCGCGGCTGCCGGAAAGCCGACCTGCTTAAAGAGAAAGCCCCTAAACAGTAAGTCAATGATTTGACTTGCGTTTTAGGGGCTTCAATTGGTCTGGAGGAGACGAAGTCCTCCGGAATCGCACTTCACACCGCATCACGCCAAATCGCTGACCAACTTGAGACAACGTTTCCCATGAGGAAGTTGCGTTAAGCCGAATCAGGTCATATCATCCAGTCTCAAACCCGATGATGGGTTAATTGAGGGGTTGATAGCTCATGCCGAAGAAAGCCGAAGAACTTGGGCCGCTTGCAGTGAGCCGCCTGAACACTCCCGGCTTGCACTTTGTGGGTGGTGTCGCTGGCCTTGCGCTGCAAGTCCTGCCGTCTGGTGGCCGGAGCTGGGTTTTGCGGGTCACGGTCGGGTCCAAGCGCAGAGATATGGGCCTAGGCGGCTTTCCGGACGTGACGCTAGCCGGAGCTCGCGACAGCGCCAGAGATGCCCGCCTGAAGATCAGCAAGGGTATTGATCCCATCGACGAGATGAAGAGGGCCCGGCACCTGTTGAAGTTGGAGCAGGCCAATGCCGTGACCTTCGAGCAGGCTGCAAAGCTCTACATCGACATACACGAGCCGTCTTGGCACAACGCCAAGCACACCCAGCAATGGCGCAACAGCCTCGCCAACTACGCGCACCCCCTGATCGGCCAAATGCTTGTTCGCGACATCGAGACACGGCATGTGCTCGAAGTGCTTGAACCGGTGTGGCGATCAAAGACAGAAACCGCGACTCGAGTGCGCAGTCGCATCGAGTCAGTGCTGAACTGGTGCACGACCAAAGGCTATCGGGATGGGTTGAATCCTGCGCGCTGGAAAGGGCACTTGGAGAACTTGCTCCCGAAACCCGGCAAGGTCGCCAAGGAGGAGCACTTCCCTGCCCTGCCAATCGAACTGGCGGGGTCGTTCATGTCTGCCCTTCGCGACCACCATGGATCAGGATCTAGGGCGCTGGAATTCGCAGTGCTGACGGCGTGCCGGTCGGACGAAGTGCGTGGTGCCGTCTGGGGCGAGTTCGACTTGGACACTGCCGAATGGGTGATTCCGGCCGAACGTATGAAGATGAAGCAAGAGCACCGAGTGCCGCTCTCAGAATCAGCCCTTGCCCTGGTGCGTAGTCAGCTAGTTGCCCATCAGGAATCCACCGGGCTGGACAAACCCGCCAAGAACGACATCGTGTTCACAGCCCCCCGTGGTGGGTCGCTATCCAATGGGACGCTCAACGCGGTGATCAAGCGCATGGTCGAAGTTGACGCCCGCTGGAAAGACCCGAAGACCGACCGAACAGTAGTTCAGCACGGGTTCCGCTCGACCTTCCGGGATTGGGTGTCCGAGCGGACAAGCTACCCAAATGACGTCGCCGAGATGGCGCTCGCACACACCATCCCCAACAAGGTGGAAGCTGCCTACCGGCGTGGCGATCTGTTCGAAAAACGGCGATGCCTCATGTCTGACTGGGCGGCCTTCCTGGCTAAAGCGGAGAAGCCAGCACAGGTGATTGATTTGATGAGCAAGCGGGGCTAACCCGTTGTCCCGGCGTCTCAGCGGTTCTGAGGCAAAGCGGGCCTGCATGGTGTCTCACCACCAAGCAAGCCCTGACCACAACGCACACACCTGAAAGGACCGTGCACCATGGCTACTTCCACTTTAGCGAATCCTTCCGACCTCGCAGGCGCCGAGGCATGCCGCGTCATGCTGTCCAGCCTAAACGGCTTGCCGCGTGCAAAAGTTCGGCCCGATCCCGGCGTGTCGAATGGGCACGACGACGGTATGCGGTACGACTACGCGGGGGCTGACCTCGCCATTGCGGTGGCGCTGAACGAATTCAGCGACAACGCGGGGTTTCGTCGTTCGCTGGCTCACTACTTCCTGCCCATCATGATGGACGGTCTCGTTCCCAGCGTCCCCGAGATGGAAGCCGATGCGATGCTGACGGACGACG
This sequence comes from Burkholderiales bacterium, assembly GCA_038327205.1. Lineage (GTDB taxonomy): Bacteria > Pseudomonadota > Gammaproteobacteria > Burkholderiales > Burkholderiaceae_C > Paucibacter_A. The sequence continues at coordinate 9,528 of JBBQKT010000068.1, forward strand.
GCTACAGGCCCGAAGGCGGCGCAATCTCAACCCCCCCGAACAGTGGCGGCACCGCCGTCGAACGACAGAAGTTGGCCACTGAGTCCGCTTACGAAATCGAGTCAATCGCCAGGGTGCTGCAGGGCCTGGATGAATCGGACGAGAAATTCTATTTGATGCGCGGCCTGTTCCTGCGACTTGAGGCGCTGAGTGGGGTCATCATGTCCGCCGTTGGCGACGGCGACAAAGGCCGGGAGGTCGCCGACATGCGTGCTGTGCTATTCGGCCATCAGGCTACTCAACAGCGGGAGGTTGCCCATGTCTGAAGTCAAAGACCAAGTCAGTGCGACCACGACGATCCACGACGCGATCCGAGTGAGCGGACCCGACGCAGTCGTTTTCAACCCGGTCGCCCGCCCCATAGACCTGCTCGCCTATGCGCACGGACAGATGACCATCCTCGGCGAGTTGCTTCTGTCACTGCAGGACGGTGACGACAGCACGTTGCCTTACGCGCTGCGGTCGGTGCTTGAGCCGGCCACTAATGCGGTCGAATTAGCAGCCTCTAAGCTGCTCAGTGAGGCCCGTGATGGCTGACGCTCCCATGCTCCGTCGCCCAATCATGGGCGGCGTCTTTGGACAAGGCGAGTTCGAGCTGGCCACTCAGCCACTTGTCAGCAACGGTTTGCACGCGGTCCGATTCATGGTGATTCAGCCTCGTGCAGGCCGAGTGCTGGCGATAGCCGAGTCGAAGACTGATGCACTTGCGGGTGCTCGGCGAGTGCTCCGCGCCACAGCGGCGGCAACCGATGAAGAGCCGCGCTGGGTGCAGCCGACGCTTTGGTCGGAAGCGGACCTGACCGTCGTGCCATGCGAACCGCCGACGCGGCCAGTGTCCCGGCGCCGTCGCGACATCTTCATCCGCTCAGGCGGCTGCTGCCACTACTGCGGCAAGTCGCTCAGGCTGGAAGGGGAATGGCACATCGAGCACCAAATGCCGCAGGCACTTGGCGGCACAGATGCGGCGGCAAATCTGGTCGCGGCCTGCGCGCCCTGCAACTTGGCCAAGGGCGCAAGGACAGCTATTGAGTTCGTCACGGCTGATCCAGGCCCACGACGTGCGACGGGCTGACAATCGTTCCGCTGCGCCTAGGTTGATCCCCGAAAACTCGTCTCCCCCGGCGAGCTGGCGCAGCATCTTTTTCGGGGTGCATCGGGGGGTGCATGAATTTCTTAGATAGAAAGCGCAAGGTTGAGCACCTATTGCGCGTCAAATTTCCATTTAGCTGGGTTCCTCCGCCAATTTCCCCCGCCAGGGGGCCACAAGCTGGCGCCGATAACAGTGAGATGTACGAGCGTTTAATGTCCAGGGTGGCCGCAGAGCGCGAATCGCTCATGGCGAGTTCAGACGATGAAGTTGAGCGACTATTTGTTGCATCAGGGACTGAAGAGCAGGCCAAGGCTCGACTGATGGCAGAAATTGAGGAGAAGGGTCGGTTTTTCAGCATGCGGGGGGCAGAAGCCGACTTCGGATATTGGTCCAAAGTTGAATTTTGGACTCTCGATGAGTCGATTGCGCTGCTGCTCGGGAAGGCTCCCGAGGTCGTCACCTGGAAAGCCATTCAGCCCTACGTCAATATCTCAGCGTTCGCAAAACAGTACGAACGCATGAGAACCTTGGCGCTTCGCGCCCAAGCGATGAATCGTGGGCAGACAGCCATTTATCCAAGTGCGGTCATAGGCTGGGCAAACGAAATGGACATACCGGTACCGAAGGTTCTGGCGCAGGGATTGGCTCAGCTATCAGAGAAAAGGCACCGTTCCGCGTCTGAGGCAGCTGCCCGAAAGGCATCAGTCGAGCAGGGCCAGCAACAGCCAGCGCACCTTTCACCGGAGTCGCCACATTCAAACGCAGCCGCTGAAAGAGAAACAGACTGCAGCGATCCACAGCCCATTGCGGCGGCACCTGCTGTACCAGCTCCGGTGCAGCGTCAGGTTTCACAAAATGCGGCGATCTTGGCGTTGATTGTCGAGCTTGGTTACACGCCATCGGCACTGCCGCGTACGCCTAAGGGCAAGGAATCACAAGCCAAACAGGCCACTAAAACAGCGGCATTGAACATGCCAGGCTTTACTGAGGCGGTTTTCAACAAGGCATGGCAGCGCCTGCGAAGTGACGGCCTGATTTGCGATGAATAGACCCTCAACCGCTTACCCTCGCCCAAACTGGGAGACGGTGCAATCTTTACAGCCGAAGGTGCCGATCTAGAAAGTTCGTTCCACGCTACGCCATGACAACCAGGGATAGGCCCTGACGCAGGCTGCGATTGGAACGACACCATGTCTACGATTCACGAAAGCACCAAGCCCAGCCTACCGGCCGCGCTGGCGCAGTTTGATAACTTCCCCGATTCGGCGCATGTACGGCTGCCGGTGGTGGCAGCGCTGAACGGCGTCAGTGAGCCCACCGTGTGGCGTTGGGTGAAGTCCGGGCGACTTCCGGCACCTAAGAAGCTCGGGCCAAACACCACTGCCTGGAATGTCGGCGATCTGCGCCGCGCACGGGAAGCAGCTGAGGTGGCAGCATGAGCAAGCACCAGCTAGACCCGGCGAAGCTTGCCGCACTTCAGAAGATTCGCGATCAAACTGCGGGCACCGACTCAGGAACCCAGCGCGGACGGCTTCGGATCGGCTTTCAGCACTTCCCCTTCATTTCGACCGCAGAGGCGCGTGCGGGCCTGGACATTCTTCATCCAGCCGCTCGCATTCAAGAACTGAGGGCAGAAGGCCACAAGATCCAAACGCTTTGGACAGTAGTGGTCTATGAGGGTGGTGATCAGCACCGGGTAGCGAATTACCTTTGGCAGCGAGGCGCGCAATGAACCCCGCAAAGGCAGAAGCCCCGACC
>JBBQKT010000069.1:0-12399 GCA_038327205.1 Burkholderiales bacterium
CGAGGCATTGCTGCGCGTGCGCGATGAGTACCTTTACATCCCCGTACACCACCAAGTGAGGCCCTGGGCCATGCGCAATGTGGTGGACACACCGCACATGGCGAATGACGCGCCGCAGGCGCGCCTGACCAGCGTCAGGTAAGACTCAAGCGCTGGCGCGCAGCCTGATATTCGCGTGCCAGCCGCTCGACCAGTTGTTTGGTCGGCAGCACCTCGCGCACCGCGCCGATGCCCTGGCCGCTGCCCCAGATTTCCTTCCAGGCCTTGGCCGAGCTGCCGCCGAAGTTCATCGCGCTCGGGTCGCTCTCGGGCAGCTTGTCCGGGTCCATGCCCGCCGCGACGATGGAGCCGCGCAAGTAGTTGCCGTGCACGCCGGTGAACAGATTGCTGTAGACGATGTCGTCGCTGTTGCTGTCCACGATCATCTGCTTGTAGGCGTCGCTGGCACGCGCCTCGGTGGTGGCGATGAAGGCCGAGCCGATGTAGCCGAAATCGGCACCCATCGCCTGCGCCGCCAGCACCGCGTCGCCGGTGGCGATCGCACCTGAGAGCGCAATCGGGCCGTCGAACCACTCACGGATCTCCTGGATCAGCGCTAACGGGCTTTTCACCCCCGCGTGGCCACCCGCGCCTGCGGCGAGGGCTATCCGGCGGTCGGCGCCCTTCTCGATGGCCTTCTTGGCGAACTTGTTGTTGATGATGTCGTGCAGCACCACGCCGCCCCAGGCGTGGACGGCGTTGTTGACGTCCTCACGCGCGCCGAGGCTGGTGATGATGATGGGCACCTTGTACTTGGCGCAGACGGCCATGTCGTGGTCGAGCCGGTCGTTGCTCTTGTGGACGATCTGGTTGATGGCGAAGGGCGCGGCCGGTTTGTCCGGATTGGCCAGGTTGTAGGCGGCCAGGGTCTCGGTGATTTCTTTCAGCCAGTCGTCGAGCAGCTCGGCCGGGCGGGCGTTCAGGGCGGGCATCGAGCCGACGACGCCGGCCTTGCATTGCTCGATCACCAGCTTGGGGTTGCTGATGATGAACAAGGGGCTGCCGATCATCGGCAGGGGCAGGTTTTGCAGAATGGGAGGCAGGGCCAAGAGAGTCTCCGAGAGTGTCAGGTGGGGGTTGTAAATAGCCGGTCATCCCCGCGCAGGCGGGGATCCAGGACTCGTGGCACATGCCGAACGCCCTGGGTTCCCGCCTTCGCGGGAATGACGGTTTTTAAAACGCTTCAAGCGCCATCGCGGTGACGCTGTCCGCGCCCTCGCAGATGGCGTCGCGCTGGCCGCCGGTGCGGCTCAGGATGTGCTCGGCATAGAAGCGGGCCGTGGCGATCTTGGCGCCCATGAAGGGGGCGTCCTCGCCCGCAGCCAGTTTGTCTTCGGCCACCATCAAGGCACGCGCCAATTGCCAGCCGGCCATCAGATTGCCGGCCAACATCAGGTACGGCACCGAGCCCGAATAAGCCGCGTTCGGGTTGGTCTTGCCGTTGGCCGCGATGAAGCCGACGACGTCGAGATAGGCCTCGCGGGCCGCGCGCAAACGCTTCAGCACCGCCTTGGCATCAGCGCTGTCGCGCGCGGCGAGCAGGCCTTCGGTGGCCTCGATCTGGCTGGCAATGGCACGTGCCAGGGCACCGCCATCGCGGGTCGTCTTGCGGCCCACCAGGTCGTTCGCCTGGATAGCGGTTGTGCCTTCGTAAATCGTCAAAATCTTTGCGTCGCGGTAGTGCTGTGCCGCGCCGGTTTCCTCGATGAAGCCCATGCCGCCGTGCACCTGCACGCCCAGGTCGGTCACTTCCAGGCTCATCTCGGTGCAGTAGCCCTTGATCAGTGGCACCAGGAATTCGTAAAAAGCCTGGTTCTGCTTGCGGGTGTCGGCATCCGGGTGGTGATGCGCGGCATCAAAAGCCGAGGCCGCGACGCTGGCCATCGCGCGGCAGCCTTCGGTCAGCGAGCGCATCGTCATCAGCATGCGACGCACATCGGGGTGGTGAATGATGGGCGCGCTGCCCGGTGTCGAGCCATCGACCGGCCGGCTCTGCACGCGGTCACGGGCAAACGCCACCGCCTGCTGGTACGACCGCTCGGCAATGCCGATGCCCTGCACACCGACGCCGTAGCGGGCGGCGTTCATCATGATGAACATGTATTCCAGGCCGCGATTTTCCTGGCCGACGAGGGTGCCGACGCCGCCGCCGTGGTCGCCAAATTGGATCACCGCCGTCGGGCTGGCCTTGATGCCCAGCTTGTGCTCGATGGACACGCAGTGCGCGTCGTTGCGGGCGCCCAGCGAGCCGTCGGCATTGACCATGAACTTGGGCACGATGAACAGGCTGATGCCCTTCACGCCCTCGGGCGCACCGGCCACGCGGGCGAGCACCAGATGGACGATGTTCTCGGCCATATCGTGTTCGCCGTAGGTGATATATATCTTGGTGCCGAAGAGCTTGTACGTGCCGTCAGCTTGCGGTTCGGCACGGGTGCGCACCATCGCCAAGTCCGATCCGGCTTGCGGCTCGGTCAGGTTCATCGTGCCGGTCCATGTGCCGCTGACGAGCTTGGGCAAATAGGTCGACTTCTGCGCGTCGCTACCGGCGGTCAACAGCGCCTCAATCGCGCCGTCGCTGAGCAGCGGGCACAGGGCAAAGCTGATGCTGGCACTGTTATACATTTCGCCGCAGGCCGCGCCGATGGTCTTGGGCAGGCCCTGACCCCCGAACTCTTCAGGGTGCTGCAAGCCCTGCCAGCCGCCTTCGGCAAATTGCTTGAAGGCCTCCTTGAAGCCTGGCGTGGTGAAGACCTTGCCGTCCTTGAAATACGACGGGTTCTGATCGCCTGCCCAGTTCAGCGGCGCGATCACGTCTTCATTGAGCTTGGCGCATTCTTCAAGCACCGCCTGCGCGGTGTCGATGCCGAAATCGGCAAAGGCCGGGATCTCGGTCAACGCTTGCAGGCCGGCGAGCTCCTGCATATTGAACAGCATGTCTTTGACGGGGGCGCGGTAGGTCATGGTTGTCTCCAAATCCAAATGGTTTGCGTGGCAGACCGCCCGAGCGAGCGAGTAGCGCTGTCACCAAGATACTAAAAACAAGGGCGCCGCGACCGTGAAGTCGGGCGCCCGAAAGGCTGAATCAGTCAGCCTTGCTCAAAGGCTGCTGACAAGTTCGGGCACGGCCACGAACAGATCGGCTTCCAGGCCGTAATCAGCCACCGAAAAGATCGGTGCCTCGGCGTCCTTGTTGATCGCAACGATGACTTTCGAGTCCTTCATGCCGGCCAGATGCTGGATCGCGCCGCTGATGCCGCAGGCGATGTAGAGCTGGGGTGCCACGATCTTGCCGGTCTGACCGACTTGCCAATCATTCGGCGCATAGCCCGCATCGACGGCGGCCCGCGAGGCACCGAGCGCCGCGCCGAGTTTGTCGGCCAGTGGGGTCAGCACTTCCATGAACTTGTCGTTCGAACCCATCGCCCGGCCGCCGGACACGATGATCTTGGCGGCGGTCAACTCGGGCCGGTCGCTCTTGGTGACTTCCCGGCCAGCGAAGGTCGAGGTGCCGCTGTCGGTGACGGCGACGATGACCTCAACAGCAGCGCTGCCACCGGTGGCAGCAGCGGCGTCGAAGCCGGTTGTGCGCACGGTCATGACCTTGATCGCATCGGTCGATTGCACGGTGGCAATCGCGTTGCCGGCATAGATCGGGCGCTCGAAGGTATCGGCGCTGATGACCTTGGTGACATCGCTCAGCTGCGCCATGTCGAGCAAGGCAGCGACGCGCGGTGCGACGTTCTTGCCCGAGGCGGTGGCGGGGAACAACAGGTGGGTGTAGCCGGAAGCAATGGCCACGACTTGCGCGGCCAGGTTCTCGGCCAGGCCATCGGCGAGTTGGGCCGCGTCGGCATGCAGGACCTTCGTGACGCCAGCGATCTGCGCAGCAGCTGCAGCGGCAGCGGCAGCGTTAGCCCCGGCGACCAGAACGTGCACTTCGCCACCGGTCGCCAATGCGGCGGTGACGGTGTTCAAGGTCGAAACCTTGATGTGGGCGTTGTCGTGTTCAGCAATAACCAGTGAAGTCATTAAAAAATTCTCCAATCTTTTAGTCAGTTGGGGACAAAGCTACTCGCGAATACGCTCGGGCGATCTGTCCCGCAAAGTCAAAGGATGACCTTCGCTTCATTCTTCAGTTTGTTCACCAGGGTTGCCACGTCCGGCACCTTGATCCCCGCGCCGCGCTTAGGCGGCTCTTCGACCTTGAGCGTCTTGATGCGCGGTGTCACGTCCACACCCAGATCGGCCGGCTTGAAGATGTCCATCTGCTTCTTCTTGGCCTTCATGATGTTGGGCAGGGTGACGTAGCGCGGCTCATTGAGGCGCAGGTCGGTGGTGATGACGGCCGGCAGGCTCAAGGTGACCGTTTCCAGGCCACCATCGACTTCACGCGTCACCGAGACCTTGCCGTCGGCCACTTCGACCTTGGAGGCGAACGTGCCCTGCGGCATGCCGGTCAAAGCAGCCAACATCTGGCCGGTCTGGTTGCAATCGTCATCAATCGCCTGCTTGCCGAGGATCACCATCTGCGGCTGCTCCTTGTCGACCAGGGCCTTCAGCAACTTGGCGACGGCCAGCGGCTGCAACTCGATGTCAGCCGGGATCTCGATCAGGATGGCGCGATCGGCACCAATGGCCATGGCCGTGCGCAGGGTTTCCTGGCACTGCGTGACACCGCAAGAAACAGCGATCACCTCGGTAACCACGCCCTTTTCCTTGAGACGCACCGCTTCTTCGACGGCGATCTCGTCGAAGGGGTTCATCGACATCTTCACATTGGCAATATCCACGCCGCTGCCGTCACTCTTGACGCGCACCTTGACGTTGTAATCCACCACTCGCTTGACAGGAACCAAAACCTTCATCGAAGTACTCCAGGACTCATTGACGTGAACGTTAACCAACCAATTCTACGGGGGCAGGCCGCGACGCACGCTTACGCCATGCGGCAAGACCATAAAAAAGCACGATCGTTCTATTTTAACCACGAAGTCTGGCGGCTAGACTGCGCCGCTTGATGAAAACTCCAACCCCTGCCGCCTGTATTGGCGTTTTTGATTCTGGTGTCGGCGGGCTGACCGTGCTGCGTGAGCTGCGGCGGCAGGCGCCGAATGTGCCGCTGCACTATGTGGCCGACACCGCCCACGCGCCTTACGGCCGGCGTGCTGCGGATGAGATCGTCCAGCGCTGCCTGCGGCTGTCCGAGCATCTGATTGCCCAGGGTGCGGCCGTGCTGGTAATCGCCTGCAACACCGCCACCGCCCATGCCGTCCAGGCACTGCGCGAGCGCTGGCCGGGCCTGCCCATCGTCGGCACCGAACCCGGCATCAAACCCGCCGTGGCCGCCACCCGCAACGGCCGCATCGGCGTGCTCGCCACACCGGCCACCCTCAACAGCGCCCGCTACCAGTCCCTGCTCGCTCGCCATTCTGGCCAGGCCGAGGTGTTCAGCCAGCCCTGCCCTGGCCTGGCCGATCTGATCGAAGCCGGCGACTTTGAATCCCCCGTGCTGCGCAGCTTGATCAACCAATTTTGTGCGCCCTTGCGAGCGGCCGGCGTTGACACCGTCTTGATGGGCTGCACCCACTACCCGCTGGTTCAAGCACTGATTCAGGCCGCCCTCGGCCCTGAGGTGCAACTGCTGAACATTGAAACCGCCGTCGCCCGCCAGGCCTTGAACCGCTGGGCCGAGTTGGGCCTGGCGGCCGCCGAACCGACACCCATCATCCTGGAGACCACGGGCAATGCGGCCGCCTTCAGCACCTTCGTGCGTCACGCCCTGGCTTGGCCGCAGGCCCAGGCGACACTGGTGGCGGCTTGAGCGCTTGAGAGGCAATCCCCCATGAACAGACTGCAAACCGAACTGCACCGGCTCTACGTCACTGGCCAGCCGGCAGACGATGGCCGGGTGCGGGCCGCCATGCTGGAACTCGCCCGACCCGCCGACTGGACAGCGCTCTCCACCGTGTGGCGCGGCGCGCAGGCCGACCTGGCCCTGCCGGCCCCGGCCATCGCCGTCAACGGCATCGATGGCTATCAGCTGTGGTTTTCGCTGGCGGAACCGGTGTTGGCATCGCAAGCCCTTGGCTTTTTGGGCGCCCTGTGCGCGCGCTACCTGAGCGACATCGCCGGCCAGCGCTTGGGGCTGACGACGGCCGTCGATGCCCTGCCGCCCAGGGCAGCGCAAAGCGGTCAATGGTCGGCCTTTGTGGCAGCCGACCTCGCACCGGTGTTTGCCGATGAACCCTGGCTTGACATTGTTCCCAGCCCCGAAGGTCAGGCCGACGTGCTGTGCCGCCTTGCCAGCATCAAGAGCGCTGATTTTCAAACTGCGCTGGAACGGCTTGGAACCGCCCAGGCGCCGATCAGTAACGATCCGGTTGCAAGGACGATCAAGACAGCGGGAACCGAGTTGGACCCAGAGAGTTTCCTGCGCCAAGTGATGAACGATGGCAGCGTGGCGCTCGACCTGCGCATTGAAGCGGCCAAGGCGCTGCTCCGGCATCAAGCGCCACCCTGAGATCGCCGACTCAGAGACGGCGCGGGCCGCAGCCGCAGCGTCGATACTTGCCCACCTGCGCTTTTGATTGACTCTCTTTTCAGCACCCGCCATGGAATACCCCGGAAACCTCTTCGTCGTCGCAGCCCCCAGCGGGGCTGGCAAATCAAGCCTCGTCAAGGCCCTGCTTGAAATTGACAGCAAACTGGACGTGTCGATCTCGCACACCTCGCGCGCACCGCGTGGCCAGGAACAACATGGCCGCGACTACTGGTTCATTTCGCCTGAAGCCTTCAAAGACATGGCCGAGCGCGGCGAGTTCTTCGAATGGGCCGAGGTGCATGGCAATCTCTACGGCACCTCGCGCAGCGCCATCGAGGCCCGCATGGCCCACGGCGACGATGTGGTGCTGGAGATCGATTTCCAGGGCGCCCTGCAGATCAAGCAGCTGTTTCCGTATGCGGTGCTGATCTTCATCCTGCCACCGAGCTGGGACGAGTTGGAACAGCGGCTGAAGCGGCGCGGCGACACGGCGCCCGAGGTAATGGCCACCCGCATGGCGAACGCGCGCGTCGAGGTGGCGCAGGCGCAAAGCTTTGATTTCGTGGTGGTGAATGCGGTCTTCGACACCGCTGTTTTCGATCTCAAATCGATTGTTCACGCGCAGCGGCTAAAATATGCCGCTCAGCGCCGAAACCGTTCTGCTGTCTTCTGCGCACTTGATCTTCCCTGAACCACCCGTACTGGAATAAATAATGGCCCGCATCACTGTTGAAGACTGCCTCGTCAAGATCCCGAACCGCTTCCAGTTGGTGTTGGCTGCTACTTACCGCGCCCGCATGCTGAGCCAGGGCCACACGCCCAAGATCGAAAGCAAGAACAAGCCCGGCGTGACCGCGCTGCGCGAAATTGCTGCCGGCGAAGTGGGCATCGAAATGCTGCGCAAAGTGCCCGTCTAAGCAGGCCAGCGCTTCCCATCAAGGGCACCTTCGGGTGCCCTTTGTTTTTGGCGATAGCCCCCGCGCAAGGCGGCCCGCCCACCATGCGTTAAATTCGAACCATGGGATTCAGATCATTTGCCGTCGCTCGCCTGCCCGCCGCCCTCACTGGATTGACGGGCTTGCACGGCTTGCGCGGCACGCCAGCGCCGCCCACACAGGCCGAAGCCGCGTCATTCGACGCGCTGGCCGGCCGTTTGAGCTATCTCTCCAAGGCCGACATCAAGCGGGTGCGCGAAGCCTACAAGTTCGCTGACGAGGCGCATCTGGGCCAGCGCCGAGCCAGCGGCGAGCCCTACATCACCCATCCGATCGCCGTTGCTGGCATCTGCGCCGAATGGCGGCTTGACGCGCAAGCGATCATGGCCTCGCTGATGCACGACACGATCGAAGACTGCGGCGTCACCAAGGCGCAACTGATCGAACGCTTTGAAGCGCCAACCGCCGAGCTGGTCGATGGCCTGACCAAGCTCGATAAATTGCAGTTTTCAACCAAGGAAGAATCGCAGGCCGAGTCCTTCCGCAAGATGCTTTTGGCGATGGCGCGCGATGTGCGCGTGATCCTGATCAAGCTGGCCGATCGTTTGCACAATATGCGCACGATGGAGTCGATGGCCGCCGTGAAGGCCCGTCGCATCGCCCGCGAAACGCTCGAGATCTACGCGCCAATTGCCCACCGCCTGGGCCTGAACCAGATTTACCGGGAATTGCAGGAGCTGTCCTTCCAATACCTGCATCCCTGGCGGCACGCGGCGCTGTCCAAGGCGATCCAGAAGGCGCGCGGCAATCGGCGCGATGTGGTGCAACGCATCGAGCGCGAAGTGTTGAAGGCTTTCGGCGAATCAGACCTCGCGGTGGAAGTGCACGGCCGCGAAAAAACGCTTTATTCCATCTATAAAAAGATGAAGGACAAGCGCCTGAGCTTTGCCCAAGTCAGCGATATTTTTGGATTTCGCATCGTCGTGGTCGACCTGCCCCATTGCTACCTGAGCCTGGGTGTGCTGCACCAGCTCTACAAGCCGCAGCCAGGCCGCTTCAAGGACTACATCGCCCTGCCCAAGCCGAACGGCTACCAGTCGCTGCACACCACCTTGCTGAGCCCGCTGGGCACGCCGGTGGAGTTCCAGATCCGTACCGAGCAGATGCATATGGTGGCCGAAAAAGGCGTGGCAGCCCACTGGATGTACAAGAGCAATGGCTCGTCTCAAGGGATGCAGCAGCTCGGTGCCAACTGGCTGCAATCGCTGATCGATATCCAGGATGAAACGCGCGACGCAAATGAATTCCTGGAGCACGTCAAGATCGATCTGTTCCCCGACGCCGTCTACGTCTTCACGCCCAAGTCCAAGATCATGGCCCTGCCCAAGGGCGCAACGCCGGTGGATTACGCCTATGCGATCCACTCCGACGTTGGTGACCACTGCGTGGCCGCGCAGATCAATGGCGAGCCGGTGCCGCTGCGCACCGAGCTGCACAGCGGCGATGTGGTCGAGATCGTCACGGCGGCCGGTGCACGGCCCAACCCGGCTTGGCTGAGCTTTGTGCGCACCGGCCGTGCGCGCTCCAAGATCCGCCACTTCTTGAAGAACCTCGAACAAGACGAATCGCGCGATCTGGGCGAGAAGATGCTGTCCCAAGCGCTGCGCGCCGAAGGCTTGCCGATGCCCAGCCTCGACGACGAAGACCACGTCGCCGCGCTGGCCTGGCAACAGCTGGCCCGCTGGGCCGGCAACCGGCATGTCGATGAGCTGCTGGTGGACGTTGGCCTGGGCCGAAAGATCGCCACCATCGTGGCCAAGAAACTCGCCCGCATGTTGGCCGACCAGGGCCAGCGGCCCGATGCGGTGTTGCTCAGTTATGGCCGGTTTGCCTCGGACAACGCCCCCGCGCAAGGGCAGGTAATGCTGGACGGCAGCGAGGGTGCGTCGGTGCGCCTGGCCCCTTGTTGCCGCCCGATTCCGGGTGACGAGATCAAGGGCTATCTGGGCCGGGGCGAGGGCCTGTTGGTGCACACCGCCGACTGCTCGATTGGCCGCAAACTGTTTCAACGTGATGCCGAACACTGGATCGCCACCACCTGGGCCGAGGAGCTGAGCCGACCCTTTGAAGCGGCGGTATCCCTGCTGCTCAACAACGGCAAGGGCGTGCTGGCGCAGGTGGCGTCGGCCGTCAGCGCGGCCGAGGCCGACATCACCCACATCTCGATGAGCGACGACTCGCAGCAGCACGAAACCGCCGAGATGAGCCTGCTGCTGTCGGTGCGCGACCGTCTGCACCTGGCCGATGTGCTGCGCACCTTGAAGCGCTCGCCCGCCGTGCTGAAGGTCTGGCGGGTCAAGCCTTAAGGTGCCGTCCGTGGCTCAGTTGGCTCCGTTGGCGCGGGATAGCGCACTTCCAGCACCTCGATTTTTTCGACCCCGCCCGGCGTCAGCAACTGAAGCTCGTCGCCTTCGCGCGCCTTCAGCAGCACGCGGGCAATCGGCGAGATCCAGCTGACCTCACCGGCCAGGCTGTCGCTCTCGTCGATGCCCTTGATGGTGATCGTGCGCTCTTCGCCTTTGGCGTTGGCATAGGTGACGGTCGCGCCGAAAAAGATCTGATCACGCCCAAAGTGAATGCTCGGGTCGGCCACCTCGGCAATGTCCAGCCGCTTGGTCAAAAAGCGCAGGCGACGGTCAATTTCACGCAGGCGCTTCTTGCCGTAAAGATAGTCACCGTTTTCCGAGCGGTCGCCGTTCTTGGCGGCCCAGGAGACGATCTCGACGATCTTGGGCCGCTCCACGTCCAGCAGTTCCATGAACTCGGCACGCAGGCGCGCATAGCCCTCGGGCGTCATGTAGTTGCGCGTGCCCGTAGGGATGGACGGCAGCGCGAGTTCCTCGTCGTCGTCCTGATCGCTTTCCTTGGTGAATGCCTTGCTCATGGCGTGTATTGTCGGGCGAACATCACGGTGGAGATTTCGATGAATAACGGTGTGTTGAGCGGGCTGCGCGTGGTCGAGATGGCGGGCATCGGCCCCGGCCCATTTGTGGGCATGTTGCTGGCCGATATGGGTGCCGATGTGGTCGTCATCGAGCGGCCCGCAGCGCTGCGGAGCTTGGGTGGCGGCGGGGCCATGAACCGGGGCAAGCGCTCGGTCTGCTTCGATCTGAAAACACCGCAGGGCCTGCAGGCCGCCACCGCCTTGATCGACCGTGCCGATGCGCTGGTTGAAGGCTATCGCCCCGGCGTGATGGAGCGGTTAGGTCTGGGGCCGGCGGTGTTTGAGGCGAGCAACCCCCGTCTGGTCTATGGCCGTGTCACCGGCTGGGGCCAGACCGGGCCGCTCAGCGCCGCCGCCGGACACGACATCAACTACGTCGCGCTGACCGGCGCGCTGTCCATCGCCACACGGTCTGGCACTGCGCCCAGCCTGCCCGCCACCTTGCTGGGCGACATGGCGGGCGGCGGGATGTTTTTGGCTTTTGGCATCGTCTGCGCCCTGCTCGAAGCGCAGCGCTCTGGCCGCGGCCAGGTGGTGGACGCCGCGATGGTGGACGGCGTGAGCCTGCTGACCGCGCTGGTCCACTCACTGCGCGGCACCGCGGGCTGGCCAACTCCACCGGCTGCCAATTTCTTCCTGCATGAATCGCCGTTCTACGACAGCTTTGAATGCGCCGACGGCCGCTACGTCACGCTCGGGGCGATCGAGCCCGCGTTTTACGCCGAGCTGTTGCAAAGGCTCGCGCTGACCGATGTTGACCCGGCGCAGCAGCACGACACCCGGCAGTGGCCGGCCCTGCGCGCGCGCGTGGCGGCACGCATCAAAGAGCGCACGCGCGACGCATGGACAGCGCTGCTGGAGGGCACGGACGTGTGCTTTGCGCCAGTGCTGGATTTGGACGAAGTGGCCGCGCATCCGCATCAGGTCGCTCGAGGCAACTTCGCGACGGTGGACGGGAAAATTCAACCGACCGCTGCGCCACGCTTTTCACGCAGCCCAGTGCGTGCGCCGCAAACCGAGCCGACGTCGGGCGAGCATACGGCCGAGGTGTTGACCGAGCTGGGCCTGGGCTGAGGCTGAGGCGAGCAGAAATTGAAAAAGGCCGGTGATCGCTCACCGGCCTTTCTGCTTTTTTATTGTTAGTTTGGTGCGGCTGGCAGGAATCGAACCCACGACCCCTTGGTTCGTAGCCAAGTACTCTATCCAGCTGAGCTACAGCCGCACAGCTTTGGATTCTAGCCTGAAGACTGGGCTTATTGCAAGACGGCCGCACTTTCAAAACATCGAGCGCGCCGCTCCAGGTCACCATCTTGCTCGGCCAATTGAGCCAACATCAGCCAGCTGCGGCGCCGTGCGCTGACGGGCATTGAACGGTCATCGCTGACCTGCTCCAGCAGCAGCCGCGCCTTGCCCCACAACTGTCGCTCGGCCAGCGCATGGCCCAGCGCGTAGCTGAGGTGGCGGTCACGCGGGAAACGAATCGAGGCGGATTCGAGCCTTTGCAACCACTCTGGTCCGACGCCTGCCAACACGGGCACCAGGGCCTCGGCCAGTGCCGCACGCTCGTCCGTCGGCAGGTCGGCAATGTCATCCCAGAACGGCCGCAGCCAGCCGCGGCCGTCGTCCGGTGAGCCCAGGCCCGCCGCGCACTGGGCCGCACGGGCGGCAACGATGGGATCGCGCCGGTCGGCGCTTTCGAGCTGCTGCCAGGCGCTGCGCAATTGATCGACATCGCGGGCACTGTCCAGCGCCTCAAAGGCCAGCGAGCGCAACAGCCCTTGGGCGGCGACCTTGGAAAAGCCCTGGTGCTTGGCCAGCAGCCGTGCGGTGCGCAGCGCCTCAAGCGACTGTTTAGCCAGGCGTGTGGCTTGCAGCTT
>JBBQKT010000070.1:0-12329 GCA_038327205.1 Burkholderiales bacterium
ACGTTGGCGGCGTGGATCGAGGCCCAGCACGCTCAGCTCGCCCTCGCCCGGCAGCAGGCCCACCAGGGCCTTCATCAGCGAGGTCTTGCCCGCGCCGTTGTGGCCCAGCAGGCCGACCACGCGGCCCTTGGGGATCTGGAAGGTGGCCCGCTCCAGGGCGACCTTGCTGCGGCCGTAGCGCAGGGTCAGATCCTTGGCTTCGATGAGGTTCGCGGAGGGGGTCGTGCTCATTGGTTTTGCTCCCAGTTCAAATCGTTGGCGCCCAGTCCCAGGCGTTGCAGCTTGGCGCGCAGTGTCGGCCACTCCTTTTGCAGGAATTGTTCCCGCTCGCTGCGCAAGAGCCGCAAGCGCGCCCCGGCGGTCACATACATGCCCATGCCCCGGCGGCTTTCGACCAAGCCGTTGTCCACCAGCGCCTGCAGCGCGCGGCTGACGGTCAGCGGGTTGATCAGGTAGGTGCTGGCCAGGTGGCGGACCGAAGGCAGCGCATCGCCTTCGGGGGGGGAGCCATCCAGCAGTTGCACGGCCAGGCGGTCGGCAAGCTGCTGGTAAATCGGCGCGGAATCATTCCAGGTGTGCATATATCAACGGGGCCTGAGGCCGGTGTGTTGCTGATGTAGCACACCATATCTCGGGCTGCGTTAGCAGCCTAAGGCTGCGCGACAGTCTGCAGATTTGGCGGGATGAGTTGTTCCAAGCTTTGGACTGCGGAGTTGCTCAGCGCACAGCTTGGGCTGGCAGACGCCTCGGCCAGGCGTGTGCTTGGCTGAATGCCGTCTTGCACCAGCACGGCTTGACCCATCTGCGGGCTGAAGCCATCGGCGTCACTCGCGATCCAGGACATTGGCCTGAGGCTCGGGCGCGCGCCGTTTCAGTGGTCAACACCATCAATGACACCCTGCAGCAGCGCATTGAACCTGAGCAACTGCCGGAAATCGCCAACCAGCTGGCGGGCCAGATTGATGTCGCTGAACTGAGCGACGGTGAGGGTCTTGCTGACAAAGAAGGTCTTGAGCTTGATCCACTCGATGTCGGGGTGATCGGGGTCGAAACCTCGCGGGCATTTTTGTGCCTTGGCCATGGGCTCGAAGCCCGTCTTGAAACTCTTCCTGAAATCCTTGTCCGCAAACAGCGTCTTGAACGGCGCTGAGTCGTTTGCAATCGCTTGCCTGACCCGCCGGGTCTGCGGCGAGGAGGCCATGTACAGACCGCCAGCGACGACGACGCCACGCCATTGCGGATCGTTCGGCAGCAGACCAAAGAACAACAGCGGGTTCTTCTCAAAACGGCTCGTGGCAGGCCGCGTCGCGATGTAGGACACCCAATCTTTGAACCAGGCACCGTCCAGCAACACCTTGTTTGACGACTTCTTGATCCGACCCATCCCGCGCGTTGGAAAGTGATAGCCCTGCGCCTCGCCGGCCAGCTCGCTCTTCAAGGTGTCAGCCAGCGCCAGCAGCGGCAAGCGGATCAGGCGTTGATAGTCGGCGTCGTTGGTTTCCAGCCAGTCGGCGTTGTCCTGCTGGCCGGCCAACTGCAAAAACTGAAGCGACGCTTCGGAAAACGCCATCGGTCGGGGGGTGTTGATCATGTGCTCTCAACCATGAAGTCGCCGGAGATCGCTTCGCTGCAAGCGTTCAACCGCCCTGCGCCCTCAACGCCGCCATCCGTACCTCATCCGCCTTGCGATCCGCCGCCACCTTTTGCGCAGCGGGCCGCTCGCCGATCAGCTTGATGTAGGGCTTCCAGTCGACGCCGCCGGCCGCCAAGAGGTCTTCACCGAGCACGATCTTGCTGGCCATGGCCACCAGGGGCAGGCTGACGTATGCCGCGCAATCGGCGGCGCCGAAGCTGTCGCCCGCCACATAGGGGGCGAACTTGGCCAGCCGCTTGAAGCCGGCGATGTTGGCGGTCAGCAGCTTGCGGGCGCGCTTTTGCGTGCCTTCGCTGACCTGGCCGCCGAAGAAGGCTTGTGGATACAGATCGCGGGCGACCAGTTCCAGATGCAGGTCGATGAAGGTGATCAGCTCGCGCACCTTGGCGGCGGCAAAGGGATCGGCCGGCAGCAGGGCGGGCGTGGGATGGGTCGCCTCCAGATAATCGAGGATCACCTGGCTCTCGCACAGGCTGCCCTGCGGCGTGCGGATGAAGGGCACCTTGCCCAGCGGCGTGGCGTTCAGCACTTCTTCATCGTGCGAATGCGTCATCACCAGCACTTCCTCGAACGGGATGCCTTTTTCGAGCAGGGCCAACTTGACCTTGTTGTAATAGTTTGAGAGGGAAAAACCGCAGAGCTGGATCGTGGAGGTCATGGCGCGTGTCTCGTTGTTTTGGAAGCCGTCAATTCTGCTTGTTGACCAGCAACACGCCCGTCGCCAGCGCGACCAGTGCCACGCCCAGCCGCAAGGTGATCGGCTCACCCAGCAGCACGGCCCCCGCCAGCAGGCCGAACAGGGGCGTGGCCAGGGTGAAGCTGGCGAGTTGGGTGGCCGGGTAATGCCGCACCATCCAGAACCACAGCAGGTAGCTCGCAAAGCTGACGACCACCGCCTGAAAACTGAACAGCGCAATCAGCCGCGCAGACCAGGCCAGCGGCAGCGCCTCGCTCACGCAAAGCGCTGCCAGGCACAGGCCCAGGCCCGAGATGCCCAGCTGATAAAGCAGGGTTTTTTCGGCGCTGGCCTGGGACAGCTTGCTCGCCCGGATGGTCAAGGTGGTGCCGCCCCACAGCACGGCGGCCAGCAGGCCCAGCGCGTCGCCCAGCCACTGCAGGGACGGGCCGCTTGTGTGGCTGCTGGCGGGGCCGGTAAAGCCCTCTGCAAATGCCCAAGCCACCGCCCCGAAGGCCAGCAGCAGGCCGCCGAGCTGGCGCAAATTCAGCCGTTCAGACCGCGAGATAAAAGGCATGCCCAGCGCCACGACAAAGGGGCTGAGGTAGATGAACACGACCATGCGCGAGGCGCTGGTGTACTGCAGGCCAATGAAGATGCAGGCGAACTCCAGGCCGAACAGCAGGCCCGCCAGCAGCCCGCCGGGCAGGCTGCCATCCCGCTGCCACAGCTTGATGCCGCGCGCGGCGGCCCACAACCCGACCAGCAGCGCGGCGGCCAGTGAGCGCAGGCCTGCTTGCCACAGCGGCCCGATCTCACTCATCGCCGCCTTGGCCGCCACTTGGTTGAGCCCCCACAGCGCGCAGCAGACCAGCAGGCCCAGGATGGCGGTGCGGTCGAGATTGGCTTTGCGGGTGGTTGTCATCGTTTGAGTCTGAAAAGCAGCGCGCAGAGGGTGCCGCCGAGTGCGCCGGTCAAATGGGACAGCGGCGCGATGGTGATGTCCCAGCCCTCAACCTGCTGGGTGGGCGCGCCGAGCGGATGCTCCAGCACCAGCTTGGCGATCAGCCCGATGCCGATGCCCAGGCCGATCCAGCGCTCGCGGTCGCGACTGGGTCGCAACAGCAATTCCACCACGCCCACCGCCACGCCCGCATGCAGCACGCCGGACAGGCCGCCAAAGTGCAAGAGCGCCGGTTCGATCAGCAGCCCCCACTGCGGCAGCGGCCAGGCCAGGGCCCAGGCCAGTGCGGCGCGGTTTGGCAGGCGGGCGGCCCAGCCGAACAGGGCCAGCACCGCGCAACCGGCCAGGTTGGCGAGCAGGTGTTGCGGGCTGAAGTGGACGAAGGGCGCGGTGAAGGCGCGCCATGGCTCCGTGGCCCAGCTCGCGGGCTGCCAATCGAGCCGCGTCGTCGGCACCGGCCAGGCGGCCAAGGCGCCCAGCGCCATCAACACGCAAAGCAGCGCCCAAATATTCAGGCGCCGAATACCGCCCGCCACAGCGCCAGCACGGCGTCTCGGTGCACATCCAGGCCGCGTTCGGCGAGCAGCGCGTCATCGACCGTGGTGGGCTGCTCGTCCAGCCGAGCCCGGTGTTGCACGCGGCGCAGTTCGCGGTAGGCATTGGCCGCTGCCACGCCGACGCCGGTGGGCAACAGGCCCTCGTTCTCGGCCCTTTGCAGCAGGGCGATCACGCCGGTGTTGGCGATCAGGGCCGGGTGGGTGGCAGCGTGCAGCAGCACCAGGCATTGCAGCGCGAATTCGGCATCCATCATGCCGCCGGGGCTGTGCTTCACATCGAACTGCCCGGTGCGCAAGGGCCTTGCAGCGCGGACTTTCTCGCGCATGGCCCGTACCTCGGCGCCGAGTGCTTGTGCATCACGCGGGGCGGTCAGCACCGCACGGCGCACCGCCTCGAAGCGCTCGGCCATGTCGGCATCACCGGCGCAAAAGCGCGCCCGGGTGATGGCCTGGTGTTCCCAGGTCCAGGCGGTGTTGCTGCCACGGCCGGTCTGGTAGTTTTCGAACGAGGTCAGCGAGGTGACCAGCAGGCCGGAATTGCCGTTGGGCCGCAGCGCGGTGTCGATGTCGAACAACTCGCCGGCCGCCGTGCGCAGGGTCAGCCAGGTGATCAGCTTGCGCACGAAAGCGGCATAGATTTCGGCGGCGTTTTCGGCGTCGTCATCGATCAGAAACACCACATCCAGGTCGCCGCCGTAGCCCAGCTCCTTGCCGCCCAGTTTGCCGTAGGCAATGACAGCAAAGCGGGGCTGCGGGCGATGGGCCTGCTTGAGCAGGGCCCAGGCCCAGGCGATGGCGCAGTGCAAGGTGGCATCGGCCAGGGCGGTCAATTCATCGGCCACCTGCTCAACGCTGAGCGAGCCCTCCACATCGCGCACCAGGATGCGGAACACCTCGGCATGGTGGGCGCGGCGCAGGGTGTCGAGCAGGGATTCTTCATCGGCCTCGCCCGAGCGTTCCCAGGCGGCGTGGCGGTCGTTCAGGTCGTTGATGAAGGCCGCGCCGTCGAAACGTTCACTCAGCAGGCGGTTGTCGGCCAGCTCGTCGATCACGCCCGGATGCAGCATCAGATAGCGCATCGGCCAGCGTGCCAGACCCAGCAGGCGGAGCAGCCGTTCCTGCACCGCCGGGCGTTCCACCAGCAGGGCCAGATAGCTTTCGCGGCGCAGCAGGGGCTCGACCCAATCGACAAAGCGCAGGGCACCGTCCAGGCTGGCCGTGCCTTCCTCGACCGCCTGCGAGGCCCGCGCTACCAATTTGGCCAGCCGCAGTTTTGATTCCTCGCGCAAGCCCTTGACGCGGGGCGTGGCGGCCCAGCGGCGTACCGCTGCGCCCAGCTCGGGCTGCAGCTTGGCGGCGAAGTCTTCGTTGTCGATGGCCAGGGCCGGGCCGCCACAGGTGCGGCAACCATGGCCATTCGCCGAGGGGGCCTGCCCGTCGTGCAGCAGGGCGTCGAACTCGGTGGCGACCGTTTCGCGCACCTCCATCAGCCGGTCCATCAAGGCGCAGGTTTCTCGGTTGCAGTCCAGTCCCAGGCTGAGGGCGATCCATTTCAGATCGTCGTCGCTGTTGTCGCCCGACGGCAGGCAATGGGTTTGCTGATCGTCAAGGAACTGGATGCGGTGTTCGACCCGGCGCAAGAAGTCATAGCAGGCCGCCAGCTTGAGCGCCGTGGCCGGCTTCATCAGCCCGCGTGCGGCCAGTCGGTCGAGCGCCTTGACGGTGGAGCGGGTGCGGATCTCGGGGAACTGGCCGCCGCGCACCACTTGCAGCAGTTGCACGGTGAACTCGATCTCACGGATGCCGCCGCGCGACAGCTTCACATCATTGGCCCGCTCCGGCCGCCCGGCGGCGCGGCGCTGCGCTTCCTCGCGGATCTTGCGGTGCAGCTGGCGCAGGCTCTCGAACACGCCGTAGTCAAGGTAGCGACGGTAAACGAAGGGGGTGACCAGGGCCCGCAGGGCCAGGGCACGGCCGTCTTTCTCGGCATTCAAGACGCTTTCCAGCGGCGCGACGATGCGGCTTTTCAGCCAGGCCAGCCGCTCCCACTCGCGGCCCTGGACCAGAAAATATTCCTCCAGCATCGCCAGGCTGACCGCAGCCGGCCCGGAATTGCCGTTCGGCCGCAGGGCCAGGTCGACGCGAAAGACCTGCCCGTCGTCCTGCACCTCGCCCACCAGCGCATACAACCGCTTGCAGACGCGGGCAAAGTATTCATGCGCACTGACGGGGTGGGGGCCATCGGTCTGGCCGTCTTCTTCATAGACGTAAATCAGGTCAATGTCGGACGACACATTCAGCTCGCGCGCGCCCAGCTTGCCCATGCCGATGACCCAGAACTCGATCTCGCGGCCCGTCGCGTCGCGCGGTGTGCCGCTGATCAGGTCTTGCTCGGCCCGCGCTGCCTTCAGCGCCAGGCACAGACTCACCTCGGCCAGATGCGTCATCGCGCCGGTGATGCTCGGCATGCTGGCTGCCTGCTCAATGTCCAGCACAGCCAGCCGTTCAATCACCAGATGACGGGCCACGCGCAGTGCCGCGCCGAGCGGTCGGCCGCTGGCCTGCAAGGTGGCCACCAAGCTGGCGATGGCCGCCCGGTCGGGCAGGCCGGCCGGCAGCAGGTGCAACTCGGCGGCGTAACGGCGGCGCACCCGCTGCACGAAACGGCTGTGCGCGGCTGCGGCAATCGGTGCGACCGCGACCGAGGCGGAGGTTTCAGGCAGTAAAGGCAGAGGTAGCGCGCTCATTGCGTCAAAACGCTGTGCTAGATTGGGGCGCACCCAGGGCTTGCTGAGATGCTGGATGGGCAACGAATAACAACATCACGGCGTTTGGCTCCACGGCGAGCACTCTCTCTCTAGAACTTTTTCAGTGCTTGCAACCGGAACCAAAAAAGTCCTCCGTACCGCGTCCCTTCGAGGCGCCCGCCTGATTTGGCGAGCGCTGCGCTGGGCGCTGTGGGGTTTGATGGCGTTGTGGAGCTTGATGCTGCTGGCTTGGCTGCTCTTGCACTGGGCAATTCTGCCGCACATCGATGAATGGCGTCCGGCGCTGGAGCGGGAGGCCTCCAAAGGCCTGGGGGTGCAGGTTCGCATCGGCCATATCGCCGTCAGCTCGGGCGGTTGGATTCCGGCGCTGGCGCTGCAAGAGGTGCGCCTGCTCGACCCCCAGGGCCGCGAGGCGTTGCGCCTGCCCAAGGTGATGGCGGCCCTGTCGGCCCGCTCGTTGCTGGCGCTGGAGTTGCGCTTTTCGCAGCTGCTGATTGACGGCCCGGAGCTGGAGATCCGCCGCAACGCGCAAGGCAAGATTTTCATCGCGGGCTTGAGCGTCGATGTCGCTGACAAGGCCGAGACTTCGGGCCTGGCCGAAGAATGGGCCGACTGGTTCTTTGCCCAGCATGAGTTTGTGATCCTGCACGGTCGCGTGCGTTGGATCGACGAGCGCCGCGCCGCGCCGCCGCTGGAGCTGGCCGACGTCAACCTGCGGCTGAAGAACAGCCTGCGCCAGCATGTCTGGCGGCTCGACGCCACACCACCCGCCGCCTGGGGCCAGCGCTTTGGTGTGCAAGGGCAGTTCACACAGTCATTGTTGAAGCGGGCGGGCGATCTGCAGCACTGGAGCGGCCAGCTGTTTGTTGACCTGCCGCGCGCCGATCTGCAGGAACTGCGGCGCCACATCGACCTGCCCTTCGAGTTGAGCGAGGGCGACGGCGCGCTGCGCGCCTGGGTGGACATCAAGAACGGCCAGCCGCTGGGCACGACGGTGGACATGGCGCTGCGCAGCGTCAAGCTGCGGCTGACGCCCCGGGCCGACTTGCTCGATCTGGCCCGCATCGAAGGCCGGGTGGCGGTGCGGCGCGACCCGCAAAGCCTCAGCGTGCAGGCGACGAAGTTGGGTTTTGTCGGCCCCGATGGTGTTGCCTGGCCGCGCTCGAATTGGGGCCTGGCGCTGAAGCTCGACAAGGCAGCCGCGCTGGTCGGTGGCGAGCTGAACGCCGAGCGGTTGGACTTCGCCTTGATGGCGCAGATTGCCGAGCGTCTGCCGCTGGGCGATGCACCGCGGGCGCTGCTGCTCGACCTGTCGCCGCGCGGCGTGTTGAAGGATTTGAGCGCCCGCTGGGACGGGCCGCTGGAAGCGCCGCGCAGCTACACCGTCCGGGCGCAGCTGGACGGTCTGCACTTGGACGCCAAGCCCGCCGCCGAGGCCCATCACCTCGGCCGCCCGGGTGTCAGCGCCGCCAGCGTGATGCTCAACGCGACCGAGCGCGGCGGGCAGGCGACGATCAGCATTGAGCGCGGCACGCTCGACCTGCCCGGCCTGTTTGAAGAGCCGCTGCTGCCGCTGAAAAGCCTGGCCGCGCAGATCGACTGGCGCGTCACCCCGGCCGCTGCCGACAAGCCGCAGCAGCTTGCCGTTGCCGTGAAGAATCTGCGCCTCGCAACCGACGATTTGCGCGGCGAATTCGATGCGCAATGGGCGTCCTTGCCCGACATCACAGCCGCCAACAGCAGCCACCGCAGCGCCGGCCAGCTGAGCCTGGACGGCCGTATCGACCGGGTTGATGCCACGCGGGTGCAGCGCTATTTGCCGCTGCTGATTGGTGAGAGCGCACGCAGCTATGTGAAGGACGCCATCCGCAGCGGCGAGACGCGCAACCTGGTCGTCAAAGTGCGCGGCCCGCTCGATGTGTTTCCGTTTGACGCCGACCCGCGTGCGGGCGTGTTCCGCATCAGTGCGCAGGCGCGTGACGTCAGCTTGAACTATGCCCCGACGCCTGCGGCATCTCCCGCCACTTCTGCGGCAACAACATGGCCAATCCTGGAGCACATCGACGCCGACCTGATCTTTGAGCGCGGCAGCATGCTGATCCGCAACGCCCGTGCCAAAACCCTGGGTTTCGATCTGACGGGCGTGACCGTGGGCATCAAGGATCTGATCCACACCTCGGTGCTCGAAATCGACGGTGGCGGGCGCGGGCCGACGCAGGAGTTGCTGCGCTTCATGCGGGCCTCGCCGGTGGACGAATGGACCGGGCGCATGCTGACGGCGGCGGCGGCCAATGGCGTGTCGACGCTCAAGCTCGCCTTGCGCATTCCGCTGGCCGAGGTGGACAAGGCCACGGTCAAAGGCACCGTGCAGTTGCTGCCCGGCAACGAGCTGCGGCTGCGCGCCGATGCGCCCCTGATGAGCAATGCCCATGCGCGGGTGGACTTTGACCGCAACAGCGTGCAACTGAGCGCCGCGCAGGCGCGGGTGCTGGGCGGCGAGATCACGTTTGAAGGCGGCAGCACGGGGGTTGGCAACAGCGCCGGCAGCCTGCGCTTCAGCGCCCAAGGCGTGGCCACCGCAGAGGCACTGCGGCGCACGCCCGAGCTCGGCGGCATTGCCAAGTTGGCCCAGGCCGCCAGCGGCCAAACGCCTTACCGCCTGTTGGTGGCCATCAACCCGCAGGGCCAGGCGGATGTGACCCTCACCAGCCCGCTGCAAGGCCTGGGGCTTGACCTGCCCGCGCCGCTCAACAAGGCGGCGGAGTCCGTGCTGCCGCTGAAGCTGCAAATCACCACGCCCAGCCCGGGCCGTGACGACATCCGGCTGGAGCTGGGCCTGCTCGCCCAAGCCCATTACTTGCGCGACATCAGCAATGCCGACGCCGCGCCGCGGGTGTTGCGCGGCGCGCTGAGCATCCAAGACACACTGCCCGCCCTGCCGCCCAGCGGGGTGCAGCTCACCGCCAACCTGGGCACGGTCAATCTTGATGCCTGGCAAAGCAGCGTGCAGCGCCTGTTTGGCACGGCTGCTGAGGGTGCCGATACCTCGGGCTATCTGCCCACCAAGATTGGCCTGCGGGCCCAGAGCCTTCAAATCGCCGGTCGGCCGCTGACCAAGTTGGTAGCCGGGATCAGCCATGGCGAGGCGGCCGACCCCGGCCTGTGGCGCTTTGCCATCGATGCCGAGCAGCTCAGCGGCACCATCGAGTTGCGCAACAAGAGCCTGATTTACGCCCGCCTGGCCCGCTTGTCGCTGCCCAAACAGGAGGCCGATTCGGTCAGCGAGCTGCTCGAAAAGAAGCTTGAAAAAACGGCTGATGTGGCCGCTGATGTGCCCGCCCTGGACATCGTCATCGACGACTTTGAGCTGCGCGGCAAGAAGCTCGGCCGGCTCGAAGTGCTGGCCAGCCTGAACGGCCCGACGCGCGATTGGCGGCTCAGCCGGCTGCGCCTCGTTCACCCCGATGCGGTGCTCAATGCCACCGGCACCTGGGCCGCCGAGCCGCGCCAGCCACAGCGCCGCACCGCGCTCGACTGGCAGCTCGACGTGGCCGATGCCGGCAACTTGCTCGACAAGCTGGGCCAGGGCCGGGTGCTGCGCGGTGGCAAGGGTCGCTTGGCCGGCCAGGTCAACTGGCAGGGCTCGCCGCTGGCGCTCGATCACGCCAGCATGACCGGGCAGCTGAGCGTGCTGCTGGACGGCGGGCAGTTCCTGCAGGCCGAGCCGGGCGTGGGCCGTTTGCTGGGGGTGCTGAGCTTGCAGTCGCTGCCGCGGCGTTTTCTGCTGGATTTCCGCGATGTGTTTGCGGAAGGGTTCGCGTTTGACGGCATCGGCGGCGATGTGAAGATCGAGCGCGGCATCGCCAGCAGCAGCAATTTGCGCATGCGCGGCGTGCAAGCGGCGGTGCTGCTCGATGGTCGTGCTGACCTGGCGGCCGAAACCCAGAACCTGCGTGTGCTGGTCGTGCCCGAGCTGAACGCCGGCGGCGTGTCCCTGGCCTATGTTGCAATCAACCCGGCCATCGGCCTGGGCACATTCTTGGCGCAGCTGATCCTGAGCCGCCCCCTTGCCGCCGCCAACACCCGCGAGTTCCACATCACCGGCAGTTGGGACGATCCCAAGGTCGAGAAGGTCGAGCACAAGTCGTCGCCCGCCCCGGATGTCGAGGTCGAGAAGAAAGCCCAGGAGCCCGAATGAAAATCGCCGCCATCCAGATGGTCTCCAGCCCCGACGTGGCGCGTAACCTGGTGCGCGCCCGCGCCCTGTTGGCCGAGGCTGCTGCGCAGGGCGCCATCCTGGCAGCCCTGCCCGAGTACTTCTGCATCATGGGGCTTGAGGACACCGACAAACTCGCCGTGGCCGAAGCACCCGGCGACATCAATGCGGCCACCGCGCCGATCCAGGCCATGCTGGCCGACGCGGCCCGTGAGCTGGGCCTGTGGATCATCGGCGGCACCCTGCCCATGAAGACGGCCACGCCCGGCCGGGTGCGCAACGCCTGCTGCGTCTTCGCCCCCGACGGCACGCAGGTCGGGCGTTACGACAAGATGCACCTGTTCCGCTACGACAACGGCCGCGAAAAATACGACGAAGGCCGGGTGCTGGAAGCCGGCGACACGCCGATGGCCGTGCAAGTCGGGCCAGAACGCAATCTCCGCGTGGGCTTGAGCGTCTGCTATGACCTGCGCTTTCCCGAGTTGTTCCGCAGCCTGCCGGCCGCCGATCTGCTCAGCGTGCCGTCGGCCTTCACTTACACCACCGGCGAAAAGCATTGGGAGCTGTTGCTGCGCGCCCGTGCGGTGGAGAACCAGGCCTACGTCATCGCCCCGGCCCAGGGTGGCCGCCACGAGAACGGTCGCCGCACCTGGGGCCACACGATGATTGTTGACCCCTGGGGCGAGGTGCTGGCCTGTTTGCCCGAAGGCGAGGGCGTGGTCAGCGCCGTGATCGACCCGGCGCGCCTGGCCCAGGTGCGCCAGCAGTTGCCCGCGCTGCGGCACCGTGTTTTGTAGTCAGGGTTTTTTCGTGCTGTAAATCTGCCAGGTCGCGATGAACATCGCGGCAATTGCCGGGCCCAGTACAAAGCCGTTGATGCCGAACACCGCCATGCCGCCCAGGGTGCTGATCATCACCAGGTAGTCGGGCATGCGCGTGTCCTTGCCGACCAGCATCGGCCGCAGCAGGTTGTCGATCAGGCCGATCACCAGCACGCCCCAGGCAATCAGCGCCACGCCTTTCCAGACGGCGCCGCTCACCAGGAAAAACAGGGCCACGGGCAGCCACACCAGGCCCGCGCCCACCGCCGGCAGCAGGGACAAAAAGGCCATCAGCACCGCCCACAGCAGAGCACCGCCGACGCCCAGGAACCAGAACGCGAGGCCGCCCAGCAGGCCCTGGATGGCGGCCACCAGCAGATTGCCCTTGACCGTGGCCCGCACAACGGTGACGAACTTGTCGGCCAGCTCCCGTTTGTGGCCCGGCGCCAGCGGCAGGGCGTCGCGCAGCTTCCGCACCAAGGCGCCACCGTCGCGGATGAGGAAGAAGGCCAGGTACAGCGTGATGAACAGACTGGCGACGAAGTCGAAGGTGTTCATGCCGATGCCCAGCGCCTGCTGGCCGATCAGCTGGCTGCCCTGTTTGAGGCTGCTCACCAGCTGCCGCTGCAGGGCATCGAAATCGTTGAAGCCGAAACGGTTCAGCAGGCCGGTG
>JBBQKT010000071.1:0-12269 GCA_038327205.1 Burkholderiales bacterium
CACGAAATCAACCGTCAGCAGATCGGAACTCAAGGCGATGCCAGGCAGGTCTCTGGGCGCCGTGCCGAGCGTCAGATTGACGTGGCCGGACAAAAACGCGATGCCGGCGCTACGGCTCCAGGCTTCCTCGACAAAGACGCTCTGAAAACGCACCGTGAGGCCGAGTTGCTTGGCAAACGCCCCGGTCATGATCACCAGGGACAGGCAGTTGCCACTGCGCGCCTCGAAGGCCTGGGCGGCGTTGCGGGTGGAGCCGGTGTCGTAATCGAGCTTCAGCTGACCACGGGTATACAGCGCGTCCACCAATCCCTGGCGCTGGCCACGCACCCGCAGTTGGGGCATCACCTGGCTGCGCAGGTATTCCTCCATCGCCGGTGTGAAGGCGAAAACATCGGCGGCGCGGATGGGCTGCGCAACCGGCTTGAACAAGGCATCCTGAAAAATCGTCGCCGGGGGCGGTACGGTGGGGGTGTTCGCGCAGCCCGCAACAACGGCCGCCACCATGATCAGAACTGATTTGAGCAACATGACACACCTCCGGTGTGGTGATGACCGAATGCTAGTCCCGAACCCGAACCCGTGCTGTTCGTCACTCCACGACAAACGCCACCGCCGTCCGCCCCGGCAAGCTGAAGACGCCCGCCGCAAAGCGGGCCTGCGCGGCCCGTCGATCGGCCGCCATGACACTGCGATGCACGGGATGCAAGCGCCAATTCGGCCAGGCTGCACCCGGAGAAGCAGGAAGGCTGAGCATCTGCGCTTCGGGCGACACATTGATGAGCAACATCACCGCCTTGAATCCCGCACCGGACAAGCCCGCGCCATCAAGTTGGGTGGCGATGAGCGCAGGGTTTTGCGCCGGGCCGCTGCCTGGAAAGCTCAGGCGCGCCTGCACGGCCTCGGTCGTGGACAAGCGCAGCAGCGGGGTGCTGGCGCGGATTTTCAGCAGGTCAAGAAAGGCGCGGCGGGTCCAGTCGATATCGGCCGGTCGAGGCCTGATGGCTGGGTTGGCCAGCAGCGGCGCGAACATGGCGTACGCGGCCCCGTTGTCGGCCTTGGGCGGCAGGCCGGCCGCAAAGCCGTTGTCGCGGTAGGTCCAATCGAGCCGGTTGAACCAGTCGCCAGAGTCATAGCTGTTGCGGTCCAGCGACTTGCTGCGTAGCACGTCGATCCCGGCGTGGAAGTAAGCCACGCCCTGGCTGAAGGCGGTCAGCGCGGCGCCGAGGATTTGCACGCGGGCGCGGTCTTCGTGCGAGGTGTCCAGCGGCAGCTTCAGCACATTGATGTCGAACAGCGTCTGGTTGTCGTGGTTGTCCACGTAATTGACCACCTCGCCGGGCTGACTGGCATAACCGGCGGGCTGGCCGGCGTAGTCGATCTCGGCCAGGCGCTTTTTATCGCCGGTGCCGGTCAGCAATTCAACGTCGCGCAGAGACCCGGCGAGCGCGAGGCGGATCATGTCGGCGGTCCTCATCGCCTCGGCGCTCGGACCTTCAGCGGCACCGTTCAACCAGCCCTTTTTGTTGATCAGATCGGCCCCGTTGTCGCTGGCGCCGCCGCCGCGTGCGGCGTCACGGCCACGGTCGCTGAAGGTGCCGATATTGCTGCCGTTCAAGGACAGTTGCGAGGCTTGGACGAAACGTCGGCCGTTCTCCACCTCGCCGTAGTTCCAGCCTTCGCCGATCAAGGGCACGACCTGCCCGGCTGCCGCGTTGACACGAACTTGCAAAGCCTCCATCGCCGCGCGCGGCTGGTGCGCCATCAGGTCAAAGCGGAACGAATCGATTTTGTAGTCGCGCGCCCAGCGCTCGGCCGTGTCAATCATCAACTTGGCCATCATCCGGTGCTCGGTGGCGGTGTTGTCGCAGCAGGTTGAGCGCTCGACCGTGCCCTTGGCATCGAGCCGCTGGTAATAGCCCGGCACGATGCGGTCCAGCACCGACTGCGGGCGTTGACCAGAGGAGGACGTGTGGTTGTAGACCACGTCCATACCGACCCTCAAATTGGCCCGATGCAGCGCCTGCACCATTTGGCGGAACTCGATGATGCGGCGCGCACCGTCGGCTGGATCGCTGGAGTAGCTGCCCTCCGGCGCCCCGTAGTGCAAGGGGTCATAGCCCCAATTGAAGCAGTCGCTCGCGTGCACCGCCATCACGGCGGCTTGTTGCGCCTCACTGTCGGGCGCGGCGGAAGTTGGGGAATTCGGCACGACCGGCGTTTTGCAGCCCTTCTCCGGAATGGTGGCGATGTCGAACACCGGCAGCAGATGGATGTCGGTCAATCCAGCCTCGGACAGCGCTTTCAGGTGCTTCATGCCGTTCGACCGGCTTTCGGCAAACGCCGTGTACTTGCCGCGCCGGGCAGCGGGCACCGTGGCATCGTTGATCGAAAAATCGCGCACATGCAGCTCGTACACCACCATGTCGGTCGAGTGCCGGATGCGCTGCGGCCGTGGCGTGGTGTCCCAGCCAACAGGCTTCAGCCGGGCGGCGGTCAGATCAGCGACATAGCTGCGCGCCGAATCGGTCGTCAGGCTGATCGAATAAGGGTCGGTCACCCGGTTGCGCACCAAACCAGCGCCGGGCACGATCACGTCGACGAGGTAGGTGTAGTACTGGCCACTGAGATCGCCTGGCGCGCGCAGCGACCAAACGCCTGTTACCGCATCAAAAGCCAGCGGCATTTCGGCCACCGAGCTGCTGCGGCCACCGGCGTAGCGACACAGCGCTACCCGCTGCGCGGTCGGTGCCCACAGCTTGAAGCCGGTAGACCGCGCTTGCGGATGCACGCCCAGATCGTCCACCGTCTCGGCCGCCGCTCCATACCGATCATCCAAGGCACCGGGTGCTTGCAGATATGTGGCGGCAAGTGCAGCGCCGTCGGCAGTCTCTTGCACCAGTAGCACCTGTGACCGGTGTAGTGCAGGCAAGCTGTCGACATCAGCGTCGCGCACGCGCAGTCGTGGCCCGGACTCGATGAAATTGAATCCCGCCACCTTTTCTGCACTGCGATCTAGGCTGAGCGCTGCATCGGCACCGGTGACCGGCGCGCCGGGGGTGAACTGCAACGCCGCGGTGGCCGAGTAGTACAGCTTGAAGCGGGAAGGTGCCGCACCCTCAGCATCTTTCGGCGCCTTGGGCCATTGCAACAGGCGCTGGTTCAGCCAATAGGCCCGCGCCTCGGGCAGTACGGCTGAGCGTATGACAGCAGGCTGAAGCAGGGTCTGAAAGTCTGGCCCATCACAGGCCGAAGCTGAGGCAAATACCCAACCCGGTACGGCCGCTACGACCAGCAATATCCACCCTTTGCCACCCATCATCACCTCCTGTCTTCGATGATTTCATCGTAACAAAACTACATTCACAATCTAAAAATCAAATTCTTATCCAAAGATCTAAGCCTATGCTCATTGCCTCAGCCAAAAATGCAGGTAATTCAGCTACAAATAGACGCAGCTGACTCCGCCAAGCAGGGAATTAAATGACTCTGACCCCATTACTTCTGACGGCTTTGCTTGCGGGAGCGGTGCAAGCGGCGCCGGTTGATGTTCGCCCTGTTCCGGCCGCAGCCAGCCCGAGTGCCTTGAAATCTGGCTGGGAGCACGGGGCCTTCATGGAAATCTTTGTGCGCGGCTATCAAGACAGCGATGGCGACGGCATCGGCGATCTGAAGGGCTTGACGAGTCGGCTTGACTACCTGAAAGACCTGGGCGTCAAAGGTATCTGGTTGATGCCCATCACCGCCAGCGCCGACCACGACCATGGCTATGCCACCACTGACTTCCGTGCCATTGAGCCGCAATACGGCACCCTGGCGGACTTTGACGAATTCATCAAGCAAGCCCATGCGCGCGGCATCGGCGTGATCATCGACTACGTCATCAACCACAGTGCGCAGAGCCACCCGCTGTTCATCGAGTCCGCCAAAGCGGCTGACAACCCCTGGCGAGACTGGTACGTCTGGGATGACCCGAAAAACCAAATCGACATCAAAGGCTGGGATATCTGGGGCAAAAACCCCTGGATTCCTACGGCAGCGGGCAGCTACTTCGCCACCTTCGGCCCCCATATGCCCGACTTCAACATGAAGAACCCGGCGGTGATCGATTACCACGAGAGCAGCCTGCGTTTTTGGCTCAACCGGGGTCTCGACGGCTTTCGCTTCGACGCGGTACCTCACCTGATTGAGAAAGATGCCAAGGACTGGAACGACCAACCAGAGAGCCGTACGCTGACCCGGCAATTTCAAACCCTGACCAAACGCTACCCCCTGCGCCACACGGTCTGCGAAGCGACGGCCAGTCCGACTGACTACGCCGATCCTGCCGTTTGTGGCAGCGCGTTCGCCTTCGGCTTGCAGTACGACATCATCAAGGCAGCTCGTGGCGAGCCCAAAGCGATCCAGGCGGTGGCCGACTATTTCAAGACCGCCCCACTCAGCATGGGCACGATGCTGGCCAACCACGACATCTTCGCCGGCGAGCGGGTCTGGGACCAGCTCAAGGGAGACATCACGGCCTACAAGCTCGCTGCTGCGACGTATTTGCTGCTGCCAGGGACGCCTTATATCTACTACGGCGAAGAGATCGGCATGGCCGGCGCAAAGGGCTTGGACGGTGACGAGCCCCTGCGCGCGCCGATGAGTTGGACGGCGAACATCCGGGACTTCAGCGACGGGCCGGCTTATCGCCCAGCCTCGCCGAATGCAGCAACCCAAAACACCGTCGCCGAGAAGGCTCGGCCTGAGTCGATCCTGGGCTTCTACAAGTCCATGCTGAAGCTTCGCAACAGCCATGTCACGCTGTCCCAAGGCAACTACAAGGCCGCGCTGGTTCAGGGCGAAGTGCTGAGTTTTCGCCGCCAACTTGGCCGCCAGCAGAGCGTTGTCCTGATCAACTACGGCGAGCGCAGCGCGAAGACGACGTTGACGCAACTGCCGCGCATGGCCTGGCTGAAACCCGCCTTCCCTGCCACGGCCAAACCGCAGCGCTCCAACAACCGGGGCGCCGTCACGCTGACTTTGCCGCCACGATCAGTGAGCGTGTTCAATCTGAAACGTTGAAGCCCGTCATCCAGCAATCGGCGCGCGACAAGCGGCAACAAAAAAGGAGCCTAAGCTCCTTTTTTATGGGTCCAAGCTGGCAGTCAGGCTTGGCGGCGGCGGCGTGCAACCCAACCGATCACACCGACACCCGCCAACAACATGGCATAGGTTTCGGGTTCGGGAACAGGGTTCGCGAAAAAGCTGAAAGCCAGTTCATTCTGTGGCTGCGCGCCGATCAGGGCAAAGCCAGCACCGCTGCCCGCCAGGGTGAGCGAAGCCGCGCTGATGGAGAACGTGCTGAACGTACCGAGCGGCGCGGTTGCCATGTCTGCAAAGTAACCTGAATTCGGACTCGTCGCCACTTTGGCCAGCGACATCGCAGGCACCACCATGGTCGGGCCGCCATCCACTGTCACTGAAGCTGCTGCCGAGATCGAGGTGGTAGCGCCAGCGACCTCAACGTAGAAAACATTGCCGATTTTTCCCGTCAAACCACCGCTCAGGACGTAGCCCGGGTTCACCGAGATGGTGAAGTCGGGCATGGCAAATGTCGCCGATTGAGGAGCACCACCAGCACTGGTCACCTGGACATCAGGACTGAATGCCCAGTGAAAACCGACTGCCCCCCCGCTGGAGGTGAAGGCCCCCGCCAGATAACCAAAGGTTGTCGTTTCGTCGTAGGTGACCGTGTAGGAACCGAGATCCCAATTTGTGGTGGCGCTTGCCAGCGAAGACGCTACAAGCAGGGCCACCGCTGCGGCTGTTGATTTGAGCTTCATGGAAGTTCCTTTGAGGCGTCTTCGGCACGGCGCGCCGAAATGATCGATGGACACAACGAGGTCGAATGTAGCCAGGGCAGATTTTCTGTCCACCCCCACACATGCGGATTTCAGCGTGATTTGGACAACCAACCCCTTGAATGCGGGGGTCGAATCACCGTTCCAGCGGCATCGCGCCGTTCAGGCTGGCAAGTGGAGCAACTCAACGGCAGCGCGGCCACCAGCTGCTGAGATCAGGCCCAACACGCGGGTGGCCTCCGGGCTGACCATGTCCCAGCTGAAGCGCCAGCCCCAATTGCCGCCCAAGACGCCGGGCACGTTCATTCGGTGCGCGCTGCCCAAGCCCAGCACGTCCTGCATCGGATAGACCGCCATATTGGCGACCGAGTTGGCGCAGGCGCGGATCATGGCCCAGTGCACGTCCTCGGTCTTGCAGGCGAGATAACAGGCGGCGAATTCGCGTTCGCGGGGGCCGGCGTTGTCCCACCAGCCGCGCACCGTGTCGTTGTCGTGCGTGCCGGTATAGGCCACACAGTTGTGCGTCCACATCTGGGGCAAGAACTCATGCTGGCCGTCGGTGCCGAATCCGAATTGAAGGATCTTCATGCCCGGAAAGCCGCAACCATCGCGCAGTTCATGCACATCGGGCGTGATGAATCCGAGGTCCTCGGCGACGATGGGCAGCTTGCCGAGCGCCTTTTCAATCGCATCGAAAAGCGGTTTGCCGGGGCCCGCCAACCAGCGGCCTTGCTTGGCATCTGGGCTGGCTGCTGGAATTTCGTAATAGCCGGCGAAGCCGCGGAAATGGTCGATGCGGAACACATCGGCCTGGCTCAGGGCACGCTTCACACGCGCCGTCCACCAGGCGTAGTTTTCATCCGCCATCTTGTCCCAGCGGTACAGCGGATTGCCCCAGCGCTGGCCCATCGGCCCGAGGTCGTCGGGAGGCACACCGGCGACGACGGTGGGCTGGAACTTGTCATCCAGCTCATACAGATCGGGGCGCGACCAGCAGTCGGCGCTGTCATGGGCGACAAAGATCGGCAAGTCGCCCATCAGCTGAACACCACGGCTGTTGGCGTAAGCCTTCAGTGCAGCGATCTGGGTGTCGAAGCACCACTGGACGAACTGCCAGAAAGCGACCTCCTCGGCATACGATTTCTTGGCGGCCTTGATCGCTTTGGGATCGCGGTGGGCGAGCTCGGTCGGCCAATCCCACCAGGGCTGGCCGTTCAGCGGCGAGCGGATGGCCATGAAGAGCGCATAGTCGTCAAGCCAGTCCTTTTGCTTTTTGCACCAGGACGTGAAGGCTTTCTTGTCCTCCTCGGTGGCCGACGCAAAGAAGCCTTCTGACGCGGCACGCATTTGGGCCTCGCGCCAGGGCAGGACATCGCCGTAATGCACATGCAGCGGGTCAAAGCCAGGGGCGTCCGGCTGGGCCAGCCAGCCTTTGGCGACCAGCGGCTCCAGGGCAACCATCCACTGACTACCGGCAAAGGCGGACACGCCTTGATAAGGGCTGTCGCCCGGGCCGATGGGCGTGGTCGGCAGCAATTGCCAGATGGTTTGGCCCGCAGCGGCCAACCAGTCGACATAGCGGTAAGCCTCTGGGCCGAAATCGCCCATCCCGTGCGGTCCGGGCAGAGAGGTGATGTGCAGGAGCACGCCGGAAGCGCGTTGATTGAGGTTCATGAGAGGGCTCGGTTCAAGGGAGTCTGCGCAGCACGAGCAGCGTGCGGGCGGGGACGATCAACGGCGTGGCGGCCGGGACAACACGGTGCGACGGCGACTCGCCGCTGCTGTCCAGCGCCACCTGCCAGGGTCCATTGCTGACCGTGAACGGCAGCGACTGCGGCTCGGGGTTGAAGATCAGCAGCAGGTCGGGCCGGGTGGCGCCGGCTTCACGCAGCTGGGCGCTGAAGGCGTGGTTGCCGGCATCGTGCCAGTCGTGGTGCTGCATCTCGTGGCCACCGGGGTTGAACCAGGCGAGGCAGGCATCACCCGAACATCCCGGGGGTGGCGCAAACCAGCGGCCGTGGCGCAGCAGCGGCTCGGCCTTGCGCAGAGCGAGCAGTTCGCCGACGAATTTCAACGTATCCGCCTCGGCCGTCGCCCAGTTCAGCCAGGTCGTGGCGTTGTCC
The DNA here is from genome assembly GCA_038327205.1 of Burkholderiales bacterium. Taxonomy (GTDB): domain Bacteria; phylum Pseudomonadota; class Gammaproteobacteria; order Burkholderiales; family Burkholderiaceae_C; genus Paucibacter_A. The sequence continues at coordinate 7,964 of JBBQKT010000071.1, forward strand.
TGGCAATAGGCGTTGTTGTTGCCGCCCTGGGTGTTGCCAATCTCGTCACCGGCGCAGAGCATCGGCGTGCCTTGCGAGAGCAGCAGGGTCGCCAACATTGCCCGGCGCACGCGCAACCGGGTCGCAAGAACGGTCTTGTCAGCAGTCGGCCCCTCAACGCCAAAGTTGGCGCTGCGCTCGCCGTCGCGGCCGTCGCGGTTGTCCTCGCCATTGGCCTGGTTGTGCTTGTGGCTGTAGCTGACGACGTCGGCCAGCACATAGCCATCATGGACCGAGACAAAATTGACCGAGGCGGTCGGCGGACGGTTGCCGTGATGGAACAGGTCGCTGGAAGCCATGAAACGCCGCGCCAGCTCGCCCCGGCCGACGCCGCTCTTGAGCCAGTAGCCGCGCACCGTGTCGCGGAACTTGTCATTCCATTCGAGAAAGCGGCCAGGAAAGCGCCCAACCTGGTAGCCGTCGTAACCGGCATCCCAGGGCTCGGCGATCAGATGAACATCGGCCAGGATCGGGTCCTGGCGCAGCGCGGTAAAGAAAGCCGCCTTCGGGTCGTAGCCATGGGCCGTGCGGCCCAGCACTGGGGCCAGGTCGAAGCGAAAGCCGTCAACGCCCAGTTCGCCCACCCAGTAACGCAACGAATCGAGCACGAATTGGGTGACCCGCGGATGTGCGCAATTGAGCGTGTTGCCGCAGCCGCTGAGGTTCTCGCTGCGGCTCTTATCGTCAGGCACCAGGCGGTAGTAGCTGGCGTTGTCCAAGCCCTTGAAGCTCAAGGTCGGGCCGAACTCGCTGCCCTCGGGCGTGTGGTTGTAGACCACATCGAGCACCACCTCAAGGCCCTCCTCGTGCAGCGTCTGCACCATCTGGCGGAACTCCTGGACGACGGCGCTCGGGTCGTCGCGGTTGGCGGCAGTCGCCAGGCGCGGGCTGGGCGCAAAAAAGCCCAAGGTGTTGTAGCCCCAGTAGTTGTGCTGGCCACGATCAGCAAGATGCGGCTCGTCAACAACGTACTGCACCGGCAGCAAAGACAAGGTGGTGACGCCCAGTGCCTTGAAATGCGCAATCGACGCCGGGTGTGCGAGGCCCGCGTAGGTGCCTCGAAGCGCGGCGGGCATGGCTGTTTGCTGCATCGAAAAGCCCTTGACATGCACCTCGTACAGCACGATGTCGGTGGCCGCGTGGTGCGGCGCGTTCAGGCGCGGGCTTAAGCTCGCAGGCAAGTCTTCGGGGTCGGTGACGCGGGCCTTCAGGGCCTGCGTCGCGTTGTCGCGCGCATCGATCGAGCGCGGGCCATCCGGATGGCCCAGCTCATAGCCGTGGTGCTCGGCGCGCCAGCCGAAATGGCCGACGATTTCGCGGGCATAGGGGTCGAGCAGCAGCTTGTTGGCGTTGAAGCGCTGGCCTTGTTCGGGTTCGTAGGGGCCGTGTGCGCGCAGGCCGTAAACAAGGCCGGGGCCAACACCGGGCAAGAAGCCGTGGAACACGCCGTCATGCGGGCCATGCAGGGTGTAACGGCGCAGTTCGCGCTGGCCGGCGCCGTCGAAAAGGCACAACTCGATGCGTTGTGCGTTGTCTGAAAACACGGCGAAATTGACACCGTCGTCGCGCGCCAGCGAACCCAGCGGGGCATGGCGGCCGACTTCAATCTTGAGGGGGAGTTGCATCGTTTGGTTTCGTCCCTTAAGCCGGCACCAGGAACAAGGTTGCCAGCGGCGGCAAAGTCAAAACAATCGATTGTCCACGGCCCTGGGCGGGCTGCGCCTCGACGCCAAGCAGTGAGTGCCCGTTGCCGAGATTGCTGCCGCCGTAATGGGCAGAGTCAGTGTTGAGCACCTCGGTCCATGCGCTATAACCCGCTGTTGACAGGTCAGGCACGCCCAAGCGGAAGCCCGGCCGCGGCACCGGCGTCATATTGCAGACGACCAGCACCACGCCGCCCTGGCCGTCGCGGCGAATCCATGAGTATTCCGACACCTCGCTGTCGTGAGAAGCGATCCACTCAAAGCCCTCGGGCTCGCAGTCGAGCCGGTGCAAGGCCGGCAGTTCGCGGTAGAGCCGGTTCAGGTCGCCGACCAGGCGCTGCACGCCCGCATGCCGGGCATCGCCGAGGCTGTCCCACGGCAAGGGTCGGTCTTCCCGCCACTCGTCGCGCTGCGCAAACTCCTGCCCCATGAAGAGCAGCTTCTTGCCCGGGTGGCCCCACATGAAGCCGTAATAGGCGCGCAGATTGGCAAACTTCTGCCAGTCGTCGCCCGGCATCTTGGACAGAATGGAGCCCTTGCCGTGAACGACCTCGTCGTGCGAGAGCGGCAGCATGAAGTTCTCGCTGAAGGCGTAGACCAGGCCGAAGCTCATCTTGTCGTGGTGCCAGCGGCGATGAACGGCGTCTTCGGCCATGTACTTCAGCGTGTCATTCATCCAACCCATATTCCACTTGTAATGGAAGCCGAGGCCGCCCGCGTAGGTCGGCTTGGAGACACCGGGGAAGCTGGTCGATTCCTCGGCCAGGGTGATGGCACCCGGCGTCTCGACGCCGATCTGCTCGTTCATCTGACGCAAGAGCGCAATCGCCTCCAGGTTCTCGCGCCCGCCAAAGGCGTTCGGAATCCACTCGCCCGCGGGCCGCGAATAGTCGCGGTAGAGCATCGACGCGACGGCATCCACGCGCAGGCCGTCCACGCCCCAGCGCTCGGTCCAATAGAGCGCGTTGCCGACCAAGAACTGGCGCACCTCGTTGCGGCCGAAGTTGTAGATCAGCGTGTTCCAGTCGCGGTGGAAGCCCTCTTTCGGGTCGGCATATTCGTACAGAGGCGTGCCGTCGAACTTGGCCATGCCGAAGCTGTCCGTCGGGAAGTGGGCGGGCACCCAATCGAGCAGGATGCCGATGCCACGCGCATGGCAGGCCGCCACAAAACGGCCAAAGCCTTCGGGCGGGCCGAAGCGCGCCGTCGGTGCGTACAGGCCCAGCGTCTGGTAGCCCCAGGAGCCATCGAACGGGTGTTCGCTGATGGGCATCAGCTGGAGGTGGGTGAATCCGAGGCTGGCCGCGTAGTCGGGTAGTTGAGCGGCGAGTTCGTCCCAGCTCGGGAAGCGGCCATGCTTGCCTGCGCGCCAAGAGCCGGCATGCACTTCGTAAACGCTGATCGGCGCGTGCCGCTCATTGGCGGCGGCCCGGCCTTCGGGCAGCGGCGTGACGGCGGGCAGTGGCGCGACGATGCTGGCGGTGTCGGGCCGCAGCTGGGCGGCGAAGGCAAAGGGGTCGGCCTTCAGCGGCAGCAGGGCGCCGTTGACAGCCACCAGCTCGAACTTGTACAGATCGCCATAGCCGACATGCGGTACGAAGATTTCCCACACGCCCGCAGCGTGACGCAAGCGCATCGGGTGGCGGCGACCGTCCCAGCCATTGAAGCTGCCAACCACGCTGACCCGGCTGGCGTTCGGGGCCCAGACGGCAAAGCGCACGCCGGACACGTCCCCCTGCTGGACGAGATGCGCACCCATCACCGTGTAAGGCCGCTGGTGGACGCCACCCGACAGCAGGCCCAGATCGAAATTACCGAGCTGCGGACCAAAGGCATAGGCGTCGGCATAAACGCCTTCGCTGCCGTCGGCCCAGCTGACGCCGAGCCGGTAGTCAAAGCGGTTAGTGCGGCGCGGGATCAAGGCCTCGAACAAGCCTTCGGGATGCCGCAGGGCCATATCGATGATCTTTTTGCCCGCTGCATCACGCACCACCACACTCACTGCGCCCGGCAGCATGGCCCGCAGCCAAAGCTTGCCCTCGGCATCTGCATGCAAGCCCAGCAGCGAAAACGGATCCGGGTGGCGAGCGCCCAGCAGTGCGTCAACTTCGGCTTGTTCGAGCATGCTGCAACCTAGATTTGGCAGTTGAACGCGGCCGAGTGGGCTGCGATGCGGTGCGCTGGCAAGGCGCGACGACGCTGCGGGCTCATGCCCGCGAGGAGAAGCAACGCCGCAAGCGTGCCGGAGCGCGGCTCAATCGGGCGCGTAGCGCTTTTGCCTGACTGGAAAACTTGCTCAGGCATACGAAACTCAACACAGTTGCGGCCCTTGTGGTGGCGAGAAGCGGTCAATTGCCGGGTTTAGGTTCAAGGATCATATCGGGGCAGAATGATCGGTCACCCAGGAGCTTCCATGCCCGAGAAATACCGCCGCAAGGGCTCGCTTGCCTTGCCCTTGCTGGCTGCCAGTCTGATTGCCTCGGCCGCGTTGGCCCAGGACGTGAATGTGGCGTCTGCCGCGCCCAGCACGCCCACCGCCGCTGCGGTCAACTCCGACATCGATG
>JBBQKT010000072.1:0-12242 GCA_038327205.1 Burkholderiales bacterium
GCGAGCCCTCGACCACGATCAGCTTTTTCGATCTCCAGCCCAAGACCTACCAGCAGGAGATGCTGGAGCAATTGACCCTGGAGCGTGCCCACAACCGCGCGCGAAACCTGGTGGTGGCGGCCACTGGCACCGGCAAGACGGTGCTGGCCGCGTTCGACTACCGAAACACCTGCCGCATCGAAGGCGGTCGACCGCGCCTGCTGTTTGTCGCCCACCGCGAGGAGATCCTGCGCCAGGCCTTGCGCACCTACCGCGAAGTGCTGCGCGACCCTGAGTTCGGTGACCTGCTCACCGGCGGCCACCAACCCGAACGGTGGGACCATCTGTTTGCCACCATCGACAGCGTGACCAGCCGCGATTTGGTGGCCGCCGTCGGCGCTGACCATTGGCACACCGTCGTGGTGGACGAATGCCACCGACTGGCCGCCGATCGCTTTGATGCGTTCGTCAAATCAGTTCGACCGCGCATCCTGCTCGGCCTGACCGCCACGCCCGAACGCAGCGATGGGCAGCCGATCGCACAATATTTTGATGCGCGCCCGGATGGCAGCCCGGCCGTCGAGTTGCGGCTATGGCATGCGCTCGACCTGCAGCTGCTGGCCCCGTTCGAGTACTACGCCTGCGACGACGGCACCGACTTCTCGGACGTGCCCTGGGACAAGCCCGGTGAGCGCGAGGCGCTGGACAAGCTCGTCACCGCCAACGACGTGCGGGCCCGCCTGGTCGTCAATGAATGGCGCCGGCTGGCGTCCGATGCGTCGCGGTCTCGCGCCATCGTGTTCTGTGTGTCGGTGGCGCATGCCGAGTTCATGACCGACCGGCTCAACCGTGCCGGCTTGCCGGCGGCCTGCGTGGTGGGCACGACGCCCAGCGATGAACGCCGCCGCGCGCCGCAACGCCTGCTCAGTGGCGAGCTGTGCGCTCTGGTGACCGTCGATCTCTACAACGAGGGCATTGACCTGCCCATGGTCGATACCCTGTTGCTGTTGCGCCCCACGCAGAGCCCGGTGTTGTTTCAGCAGCAGATCGGCCGCGGCCTGCGGCTTTCGCCCGGCAAGGAAAGCTGCCTGGTGCTCGACTTTGTCGGGCAGCACCGCGCGGACTTCCGGTTCGACCGGCTGTTGTCGAGCCTGACCGGCTTGTCGCGGCGCGAGCTGGTGGACGGCGTGGAGAACGGCTTCGGCAGCCTGCCGCCAGGCTGCCACATCCACCTGCAGCGCCAGACCCGAGAGCAGGTGCTGCAAGGCTTGCATGCGCTGACGACGCAAAACTGGCGCCGCTTGAAAACTGAGTTGCAGACCTACGCGGCGCTGAAGGGCCGGTCTTCAGTGCGCTTGGCCGACTTTCTGCATGACCAGGCGCTGGAGCTTGAGGATGTCTATCGTACCGGCACCGGTCAAGGCCGCAGTGGCTGGACGGCACTGAAGCGTGATGCCGGCCTGATCGTTGCGGAGCCTGGACCGGAGGAGGGCTACTTCAGCCGCCGCCTTGGTGACCTGCTGCATGTGGACGACCCGCGCCGGCTCGACGTGCTGGCCGCTGCTGGCGCCTTGCAAGGGCAACCGGATTCACTCGATGTGCAGGACGCACTGGGCATGCAGATGCTGGCCTATCAAATCGATGGCCGACACGAGCAGGCCGCCAGCCACGAAGCGTTTGGCGAACGCCTCGCACGCCACCCGACCATTGCGGCTGAGCTGGTCGAGTTGTCGGGCCTGCTGCAGGCGCGTAGCAGCCTGGGCGCCCATAAATTGCCCGGTCTCGAAGACACACCCTTGTGCCTGCACGCGGCTTACGGCGTGCGCGAGGTGCTGACGGCGGTCGGCTGGCTGACAGCCAAAAGGCGGGCGCCATTCCAAGCCGGCGTGCTGCCGCTGGCCAGCCGAAAGACTGAACTGTTGTTCGTCACGCTCGACAAGAGCGAGGGCTACCACGACCGCATCTCGTACCGCGACTACGCCATCAGCGCGGACCGCTTTCATTGGCAGACGCAGAACAGCGCCGGGCCTGACACGCCCGGTGGCCGCCGGTATCTGGAAAGCCCCGCCAATGGCTGGCAGTTCCAGTTGTTCGTGCGGCCACGCAAGGGCGAGCCTTACCGTGCCTGTGGGCCTGTCACTTTGGAAAGCGCCGAGGGCGACCGGCCCATGAGCATCGTCTGGAACCTCGAGCCGCCCTTGCCAGCGCGGCTGTTCCGGGAGTTCAGCGTGTTGCGTGGGGTGTAGCGCCGGCGACTACCACCTGTCGTGCCGGCGTTTTGAATACGTTCTCTGCGTTCCACGCCAGAAACTCGGGCGCTGGCAGGCTGTCCGTGTGCTGAGGCTGGTGGATCGCTCGCCCGTGAAACTGCATCTCGCCATCCATGCCGCGCCCGCCGCTGATCGCATGCTGGCTGAAAACCACCCGGTGTTCTGAAGGCTCGACCGTGAACACGCCGAGGTCAAAGAGCTTGTGGTGCAGCGCGCACAAGGACAGGCCGTTGGGTTCGATGTCGGGCCCGCCGACGTGATGCCACTGGATGTGGGCAGCCTCAAGACCAGCCGTCACATGACCAATGCGCAGATCGAAACCGCAGACGCAGCAGCGGTACTCGTAGGCACGCAGCACGCGCTCGCGAAATCCAGGGTCGCGTCTGCGGCGTCGGCCGTTGGCATAGTCAAGAGCCGGGGACTCTTCTTCGCGAACTTCGTAGGCCCTGTCCAGATCAAGCCCTAGCGTGGCGGCAATATCAGCATGCAAGGTGGCCGGGAAGTACGCATCGAGCATGCGCGACGCCACGGCCTCCAACAGGCCGGGCAGGTGGCGCAAGGCCTCGTCGATCTCGATCGGGAAGCCACCCTTGATGTGATGCGCCAGCAACTCACCCAGATTGGGCGTTGCGGCGGCAGGCCGCTGCAAGATTTCTTCCGGGCCACTCAGGTCCCACAACTTTCCATTGCCATCAGTCGACAGGTGCCAGAACGGATAGTGCCGCGACTTGGCTGCACCGCTCGGGCCAAACTCCAAGAGCAGCTGCTTCATGAGGCTGTCGATAGCCCCGAATTCGACCAGCCTTGGTTCGCCCCCTTGTACCCGGGCGAGCGCAAGCAGGATCAACATCGGTTTGTGTGGGGCGTAGACGCCGGCCCTCTGCGCGCGACGAATGTTTTCGAAGACGTCCAGCACTTCGAGCGTGCTTTTCATGTGGGCCAGCCTCGACCACTTTCAAAAATTAAGTTGTAGCGAATGACCCGGCTAGCACCACTGCCGGGGTCGAACGAGGTGCTTTGGCAAGGAGATACGAACTGCATTTGATGATGGGTGGCTGAAAGGCTGTTTGGCACGCTCGCCATCGTTGTTTTGAAGGCTCGTGATGTCGGGCTCGAACTTGCCGTCGGGTCGCCGCTGAGTTCGGAAGAGGGAAAGAGAGCATCTGCTGCATTGCCGACACCCACCTTCTCGAAGTCGCGCCTTGTTGTCATGCGTCGCTCCCTGAAATCACCATCAACATCTCGGCAACCACAGCAAAGCCCTCGTCGGCATCGACCATGTCGATCACGATGGGCTCATAACCAGACCGGTCCGAATCCGGCCACAGCGTGATTCGCTGATGGCGCCAGCCACCTTCCTCGGCGGACACTTTCTCGCTCGAATAGCGCTTGACGGTGTAGCGTCCGCCGGTGTCCGGGTCGGCAATGCTGCGGTGTTGAACCACGACCACCTTTCCCTCGCGCGTGCCGGCCGGGTTGGCGCGGAACAGGCACCACGCGCCGTTTGGAATACGGCGGTTCATCGACTCCCCCACGACCTGCGCCACAAACAAGCCGGGCTGGGGCCGGATCCAGTCGGGCAGTGCGGCCCATTCCTCCGCGCCGCCTTCAAGGGCCTGCGTGTCTGAAAAGGCGCCCGCTGCGAATCGCAGGTCAATGATCGGCGCGGCGGGCATGCCGGCTTCTCGCTCTTCCTTCGTGACCCGCCGCAGCGGAACGACGTTCGATGGAGCAGTTGGCTCCTCAGCGGCGCTGGCGACTTCTGCCGCAGCCTGCAACCGCGACCGCAGGTAGGCGGCCAACGGCGCATCGGTGCAGTAGACGTAGCAGCCCTTCATGCCACGGGTCATCAAGGTGCGGTAGGTGTTCTTGACGATGGCGTCCGCCAGGGCCAGGGCGCTTTCGGGCTCCGCCTTCAACATCGACTTGAGGCCTCTGACCGACTGGTCGGATGACGCGCGCTGGGTGGCATCGGTCACGATGCGGCCGTCGCGGTAGGCCAGGTCAGGGCCGATGATGACGCCCACATAGTCAAGCTCCAGCCCCTGGCAGGTGTGGATGCATCCCACCTGCTCGACCGACCCCGGCGTCACGATCCACAGGCTGCCGTCCTTCTCCAGGTTCCAGCGGCGCCGATAGTCGAACTGCGGCAATTCGATGTCCCAGGCCTGCGCGTCTTTCTTGCTGGGCCACTTCCAGCAGTAGCCCGCAACGACGCGTGCGCGGTTGTTGGCACGGTTTTTCAGTTCGACCAGCGCGTGCAGATCGGCGGGGTTGTCGAAGACGCGGAAGTCGTATTCGGCGGTGTCGAGCGTCGGGTTGGCGGTCTCGCGGATATCGAGCGTGTTGTCGAGCCAGGCGAGGTAGCCGTCCGAGCCATTGCATCTGAACTGTGAAGAGAGCGCCAGTTCGGTCACTTCGGCGCCGAGCTCGCGGGCCTGCCGTCGGAGCTCCTCGGTGTGGCCGATGTCGAGCAGGGTGACCCGCTGGTCGTCGTCGACAAAGAACACCGTGCAGCGTGCGGAGCGGATCAGCTCCTTCACCTGGTTCTCACCGAGGTTTCGGTACAGCCCGCTCTTCTCGTTCAGGCGGTGAGCCTCGTCGACGATCAGGGTGTCGTAACTGTCGGCCTCGCAGTTCACGAAAGCGCCCGAGCCGCTGAATAGATTGCTGATGCGCGACTTCTTCATCGTGCCGGTCAGCTTGGCCTCGTAGACGGCACGGGGGGCGGCGTTCTTCGACACATAGCGCACATTGCGTTGGCGTGCGATGAGTGCGCCGAGCAGGTTGATGGCGATCACCGATTTGCCGGTGCCCGGCCCACCCTGAACGATCACCACCTGCTTTCGCTGCGCAGCGCCGGCATCGGCCTGCAGGATGGTTTCGTGCGCCACTTTCTGGTCGTCGATCAACACAAACTCGGGCTTGCCCTGGAGCAGCCCGGCCACGCAATCGATGAGCATCTTCGATGGTCGAACGCGGCCGTTCTCGATCGCGTACAGCGCGCCCTTGCGGTCGCCGTGGCGCACATGTTTGCGGATGAAGGCCTGCAGCTTCGCGCGTTCACGTGCCAGGAAAAGCGGGGCACGGTCGAGGTGTTCGCGGTAGTGCGCGTGGTCGATCTCGCCGTCGCGTGGGTGGTTGTGCAGGTAGGCGCAGGGTTGCAGCGACATGGCACCGTCTTGCACCGCAGTATTGAAGTCTTGCAGGTAGGCGGCGTATGACCAAGCTTGGTAGGACGGATGCGTGCCTTCCTGTTCTCCCGCTCGGCCACCGCGCCGTGCCCAGACGATGGCGTCCTTGTCGCTGCGGCGGGATTCCGACCACTGCTTGAGCTCAACGATGATGACCTGGGTGCGGGCGGCGGCGTCTTCGCCGGTGATCACGAAGTCGATCCGTTTCGAGCTTTGTGGCAGCTGGTATTCGATGGCGACGCCGGCATCGTCCGGAATCTCTTCATCGCCCAGCACCTTGGCCATCTCAAGCAGCGAGTGCTTCCACGACTGCATCTCTGAATGGCCGACGCCGTGGCCCGTGGCGCTGCGGAAGTGGCGCGACACGACGTCTTCAATGTCGTCGCGCAGCGCGTGGTGCAGGAACTGGTGCTTGCTGGCCTGGTAGATGATCACCGTGGATGGTCGCTCACAGTTCGTCGTACTTCTTGCTGCTGCCGCGCGCCCGGTCGGCGGGGTACTTCAGCGCATTGAGCTTCAGCTTGGCCTGCGCTGCGGCGATCGGATCGATGCCCAGGGCGCTCGAAAGCTGGATCAGGTAGAGCAGCACGTCCGCCACTTCGGCGGCCACAGCGTCGCGCTTGTCGGGGGCGAGCTCACGGCTCTGCGCTTCGGTCAGCCACTGAAAATGTTCCAACAACTCCCCGGCTTCAACGACCAAGGCCGAGGCCAGGTTTTTCGGGGAGTGGAACTGCTGCCAGTCCCGCTCGATAGCGAACTGGTTGAGCTGATTCGCAAGATGTCGTACAGAGTCAGTCATCGCAGTATGTTCAAAAGCGCAAGGCGAACTTCTGGGGGTGTCGGGTGACAAAGTATCTGTCGTGAATGAGGCTTCGATGAGCACAAATTCAGGCGGGTTGACTGGCGCCTTAGCGCCTGTTTTCTGCGCTGCTTACCGCAGTGCTCCTGCCCAGTTATGGTCGGCCCCAGATCGCCAACACTCGCTTTGCTCAAGTCCCTAAAGAAATATCGCCTTTGGACGATTTGTTGGGTAAATCGCCTTAAAGCGATATGCTGAGAGCGTGGATTACCCCATCGCGCTTCCCAGTCAGCTGACACAGCACCTGCGCTCCCTCCGCAAAGCGCGCGGCTTGACGCAGGCCGGGCTCGCCCAGTTGTTGGGCGTCGTGCAATCGCGTGTCGCCGACATAGAGGCAAAACCTGGGGCGGTGAGCGTCGAGCAGCTGATTCAAATCCTCAGCGTCCTGGGGGCAGGGGTCGTGATTCGCGACAGCAGCCTCACATGTGAAGAGCCGGTAACGCTGACCGGAAAAGCCTCAAAAGCAGCAAAGGCCGGCAAAGTCGTCAAGACGAACGATCCGCCACAAGGCCAATGGTGAAGACCGTTATCCACAGCGACTTGCAACATGGCTGACAAGCACCACGAGCTCTGGGTGTGGATGAACGGCGAGCGTGTCGGGACCTGGCAACGCAGCCGCACGGGTCTGCATCGGTTCATCTACGAACTATCGTGGCTGGCGTCTACGCGCGTGCGGCCGTTGTCCCTTTCCATGCCCATCACGCCAGACCTAACCGTCACGGGCCCGCTGGTCAAGAACTACTTCGACAACCTGTTGCCCGATGACGAGCGCATCCGTCGCCGGGTTGCCACGCGTTACAGGACCGGTTCGACCGGGACGTTCGAATTGCTGCAGGCCATTGGGCGCGACTGCGTCGGTGCCGTCCAGCTCACGCCGCCCGACGCAGACCCCGAAGGATTCGACCGCGTCGACGGTAAACCGATGACCGATGAAGACATCGAAACGCATCTGCAGCGCGTCGTCGCTGAGCCCGGCCTGAGCGCGCAGGAAGATGCCCATGACTTCCGCATCTCCATCGCCGGTGCCCAAGAGAAATCAGCCCTGCTGCGCGTCGACGGCCAATGGTGCGGCCCCCTTGGCTTGACGCCCACCACCCACATCCTCAAGCTGCCCATGGGGCTGGTTGGAGGTCGGCGCCTGGACCTCAGGCACTCCGTGCAGAACGAGTGGCTCTGTGCGCAATTTCTGCGGGAACTCGGCCTGCCGGTCGCGACGACCGAGATGGCGCGCTTTGGCGACCAAGCTGTGCTGGTCGTCGAGCGCTTCGACCGCGCCTGGGCGACGCGCGCTCATGACGGTCAACGTTGGATTGCACGGCTGCCGCAGGAAGACTTCTGCCAAGTCATGGGTCTGCCATCAAGCGAGAAGTACGAGGCTTCGGGTGGCCCCGGCATGCAGCGAATCACGCAGGTGCTGCTGGGCAGTCAGACTGCGCAGGCCGATGTCACGAACTTCCTCTGCGCGCAGCTGGCGTTCTGGCTACTGGCGGCGACCGACGCACACGCCAAGAACTTCTCACTGTTCCTTCTCCCAGGCGGCCACTACCGAATGACGCCGCTGTACGACGTGATTTCGCTGTGGCCGGTCATCGGTAAGGGGCCGAATCATGTGCCCTGGCCGCCCGCGAAGCTGGCGATGGCCATGCGTTCCAAGAGCGAGCATTACGTCTTGCAGAGCATCCTCGTGCGGCACTGGCAGGGCGCAGCGCAAAAGTCCGGCGTGCCCGACGTCTGGAACGCGATGCAACGCATGGTCGAACGGGTGGAACCCGCGCTGGCGGCGCTGGAAGCGCGACTGCCGGACGACTTCCCTGCGCGCATTGCGGAGACCGTGTTCGACGGCGTGCGCAGTCAGCTCAAGCGCTGGAATCAGGGCTTGAAGGCAATCCAGGACAGCGCGGTGAGCGCGAAAGCAGTTCGGCCGTAACGGATGCATTCGATTGTCTCACTCGGTAGAGTGATGCAATTGAAGCAGAATCAAGTCTGTTGCATCAAAATGAGATCGTTAAATCGAGGTTTAAGTTTAAAAAGCTCGATTTTCCGAGCAGATTATGGAGTTTCACGGTATATTCTGCATAATGCTCGTTAAATCATTTCTTAAGCGAGGAATCCTCGTTTAAAAACTCATGAAGGTAGATCAGTCAGCAATGCTCTCACCGCTCCAGCTGGAGGCGTGCGCCAAAGTTGGGGCACAGCTGGCGCGCCTGCGTATCGCTCGAAAGGTCAAGCAGACGGACGCCGCCCTGCGCGCTGGGCTGTCGCGCAACACGGTCTATCGGCTTGAGAAGGGCGAGCCAGGACTGGCGATTGGCCAGATCCTGCGCTATCTGGAGGCCATCGCACCGGGCAGCACACTGTTGGACCTGTTGACTGAGAAGGACCCGGCCTTGTTTTCTCTGACTGCGCGCGAGAAAACAAAACGTGTGCGGGACATGACCGCGACCGAGCTCGAAGAACTCGATTTCTGAAGGAACGCCGCATATGGCAACCAAAGAGTCGAAGCTGATGGTCTTCGCGCATCTGGGCCCGGAATGGGCGCCTTGTGGCCAGCTTCTGATGACTGAGCAGGGCTCCAACGTCGTTGCGTCCAGCTTCGCCTACGGGCTGAACTATGCGCGCCGCGTTGACGCGCTGGAGGTCGACCCGGTGAGCCTGAGCCTCCGCGACCGGGAGGAGGTATTGGGCAAACGGCTGCTTCCAGCGAACGGCTTGGCGCTCTTCGGCGGTATCCGTGACGCGACACCTGACGCCTGGGGACGGCGGGTGATCGAGGCCAAGCTCAGGGTTCCAGCCAACAGCCTGCCGGAGTCGCAGTACCTGCTGCATGCCGGCAGCGATCGGGTCGGGGCACTTGATATACGCCGGTCTATCGACGAGGGGCCATCGCAAGGCGCAGGCGGCACGCATGCGCTGGAGTACCTGATGGATGCGGCAGAGCGTATCGAGGCCGGGTCGCCGATCCCAGCGCACCTTGATGCCATCTTCGTGGACGGCACAGCGCTCGGCGGCGCCCGCCCCAAGGCCTCGGTGCGTGACGAACACGGCGTGCTGTGGCTGGCCAAGTTCGCCAGCCGCACCGACAACTTCGACGTTCCGGCGATCGAATGCGCGGCATTGCGGTTGGCTGCTGCGGCCGGGCTCACCGTGCCGCCGGTGACAGTGCGCACGCTGGGCGCTCGTAAGCTCATGCTCATCCGTCGCTTTGACCGCTACTGGGCAGTGCCAGGGCATCCGCTGACCACGGACGCTGACTTGATGGCAACTCAGCCGGGCCTGGGCAAGGCCGAACACCGCCTGGGCTTTGTGAGCGGCCTCACGCTGTTGGGCTGCGATGAGACCGAGTCGCGCACGAAGGCGTACACGGACCTTGCGCAAGCGGTGCGCCGCTACTGTCACCCGAATGTGATCCGCGCGGACAACGCCGAACTGTTCAAGCGCATGGTCTACAACATTCTGGTCAGCAACGACGACGACCACCTGCGCAACCACGGCTTCGTCTGGGAGCCTCGCCTGGCTGGCTGGCGTTTGAGCCCGCTCTACGACGTGCTACCGCGTGCCAGCCTTGCCACCGAGCGCTTCCTGCACCTGGGCGTCGGTCCGCAGGGGCGCTTGGCGACGCTGGACAACGCGCTCGAATCACACGAGATGTTCACGCTGTCACGCGCCACCGCCTGCGAGATGGTTGCTGACGTCTGGCGTGTCGTGCGCGAGTGGCGAGTCCACTTCGAGGCCTTCGGCGCCCCCGGCTCCGAGGTCGAAAAGATTGCGCCTGCGTTCCGCCATATCGACGATGTCTCGACGCCCGCGTTGCGCAAACTGCTGCCTTGATTGGGCGTTCGCACAAGGTGCTTGCATCAGCCCGCCTGGAAGGCATTCGGTGTAATGCTTGGTGGCAACGGATTGCTGCGGCGAACTCGCGTATGACAACATCTCGGACCTCAGTGCGGCTTCACCTCGGGCAGCTTTAAGCCTGAGTCAATTCGCACCTGATCAGTGTTTCACCGCGCGGCCTGGAGTAGCGTTGGCAGTAAAGCCCGACGCTTGATCTCCGTGTTTTTCGCAATGACGCGGTGCTTCTGCCTTCTTTTGGGGGAGCCCCAGGCCACCAGAATTTCCTAATGCTGACAAGCACTTAGACGAAAGCCCCGCACAGGAAACTGGGCGGGGCTTTTCTACATTTCGCAGGACGCTCTACAAAATCACTCGCCCGCATCGAGCATGCAACATTGAACACATTTATTGCGCTTCATTTATTGCGCTTACTTCGTTTATTGCGTTTGTAGAGTAGAGTTCAATCACACGTGTGATACGGAGACCAGCGCGACAGAGAGCGGGCGGGCACGTGATGGAGAAACAAATGGCAACTGCAGAGCGAAATCGTGGGGAGCTTCAGCCCCCTGTCTTGAATGATCATGAAGCGGCAATGACGAAGGCTGCGCAGCGCTGTCTGATGACTGCGCTGGATCACTCGCGAGCGACAGCAATTGCGTTGGTTGATGAGTCTGGCGATCTCAACGCCGCCCCGGTACTTGAACTGCCACCGGCTGCATTGCGCCTTATCGCGCAGGTCCTTGGCGCCATGGGTGATCAGCGGCCAATCATGGTTGTTCCGAGGAATCTGGAATTAACGACGGTTGATGCTGCCAACTTTTTAAATGTGTCTCGGCCCTTCGTAATCAAAGAGATCGAAGGTGGTCGGCTGAAGCATCGCAAAGTTGGATCACATCGGCGAATCGAGTATGCGGATCTGGTGGAATACCGAGATCGGATGCGCGCAGACCAACATGCAGCGCTGGATGACTTGATGAGCGATGCCCAGGAGTTGGGCCTGGAGTAATCGATGGCAGGGCATGTCCGCTACACGGCGCTTTTAGACGCTTGTGTTTTGTACCCGACGACCGTTGCGGACACGCTCATGAGCCTGTCTGTTGCTGGGTTGTTTGCCGCAAAGTGGACCCTAGCTATTGAGGCTGAATGGGTCAACGGCGTTGAGCGCAATCGTCCAGATTTGGTCGGAAAGCTCGCAAACCGCGTTGAGCGGATGCGAAGGGCCGTGCCAGATTGGGAAGTAACTGCACCGCAGTACGAGGTAATCGTCCCTTGCCTTCAGCTACCTGACAAAGACGATGTCCATGTTTTGGCGGCTGCCATTGCTGGGCACGCAGATTGCATCGTAACTAGCAATCTCAAGGACTTTCCGGCGTCGGTGGTGGGTGTGCATGGCATCGAAGTCATTCACCCTGACGATTTCGTAGTGATGCAGTTGGATATTGATGCAGTCGTTGGACTGACGGCAATGAAGACGATGCGACGCAGAATGAAAGCGCCAGAGCGTTCGCCCGAAGAGTTCGCAACGCTCTTGGAGCGAAGTCAGTTGTTTTCGACAGCACAGCGAATCCGGGATGCTGCGGCTCTAATTTGATGAGTGCGTGTTCCGCGTTCTTTGCTGCCGACGAAAACCACCGCAGGGGCTGAACGCGCTCTCCAACACGCTGCCGCACGTATTGCTCGGTCATTTCGCGGTTTCGGTGCCCCAACAGCTTTTGAGAATGCGCTAGGTCGCCGGTGTCGGTCGCGGCCTTGGCCCTTAAGTCCCGAAACTGAAAGTCCACCCCCGCCGCCTGCCTCGCCTTATCAAACCGTGAGCGCATGGCGAACGTCCCCAGGGGCTGGCCGCCGTCATCCTGAATCAGCCAGGCACTCAGCCTCAGGCGCGGCCGGGCGTTGATTCGCTCGATCAGCGCGGCCAGCTCGCCAGTCACTTCAATGCCCCGCTTCGCGCCGGTCTTGTTCTGCACGATCCACAGCGCGCCGTCGTGAATATCGGCCCGCTGAATTTTCAGCACATCGGCCGGCCGTTGGCCGGTCAGCAGGGCCATGTCCATCGCATCGCGCAAGGTCTGCCCCGCCTGTTCCCACACCGCCCGAAACTCGGCATCG
>JBBQKT010000073.1:0-12228 GCA_038327205.1 Burkholderiales bacterium
TCGGTCACCAGCAGCACGATGAAGACAGTGAACAGGATGCCCAGGATCTCGCCGCCGGCTGGTGCGGTGTCGATGCGGCCGGCCAATTGGGCGACTTCGGCATCCGACATCGCCTGGACGCGGGCCTGGGCGGCATCAGCATCAACGCCCTGACCCACCATGGTCTGGCGCACATCGTCGCGGGCGAAGAAGGCGGAGACGCGGGCGCGGTCGGTGCCGTCGGCCTGGGCTGAGATGGGTGCCAGCAAGGCATCCGTTGGCACGATGTCCGCATGGGCCAGCATCGGCGCGCCCATGCCCATCAGCGAGCATGAAATAACCAGGGTGGAAGCGATGAATCGCTTGCTCGCAGATTTGGTGGCAGATTTCGTGGCGGATTTCGTGGCGGGTACGGCAAGGGTCATGGTGTTCACCTGGGTTGTTGGAGGCACTCACACGCGCCCTTGTATGCAGCATCTCATGCGCGGCTGTAGCGGGACGCGGCGAGCTGTAGGACGGCAGCTTGCCCGTCTGTCGGCGTGAACGAGGGACAGCCCGGCGTGCCGCAAGCGCCGGCCTCAATCCGGCATGACCCGCAGCGCCTCCAGCGCCGTGGCTCCGGGCACCCAGTGGCCGAGCACAGCGAGTTTGCGGCCCACGCGCAGCTTTTCTGGCAGGCCCTGGGCGAATACCGTGCGGGCGCTCCAGTGCACGGTCCAGCCGGCCAGCTCGAAAGTCTGGGCGGCCCGGTTGATGGCCTGCACGCGGCCGCTCAGTTCCAGCGGCTCGGCCGACTCGGCAGCCACCGACTCGGCCACCAGCACGCCTTCCCGCATGTTGCCGGCTGCTTGTACGGCGGCACCTGCCTGCAGTTGGGCCAGTCCCTCGAAGCGCGCATTGCTGGCGTCCACCGGCACGCCGTCCAGCTCGAACTGTTTGATCGATGTGAACTGGGTGATGCGGCCCTCCAACTCGGCGCGCAGCCCGTCCGGTGGGCGCAGCGCGTCACCCTGCAGCTTGAGCAGTTGCCGGCTGCCGTCGGGCAAGGCATCGCCAAGCACGAGCCGCACGACGGCGCCGGGTGCCAGATCAATGGCCAGCAGCGCCGGATTGGCCGCACGGGCGATCAGCGCGCCCACCTGGACCGTACCACCGCCGAGGTCGATAGCGCTGAGCACGCCGCGCAGCATCGGGACATCCTTGGTTTGGGCGCGCTCCAGCCGGGAGGCGACGATGCGGCCAGCCGCAAGGTCCAACTCACCCCAGACCTGGACAGCGGTTGGCGTGCCGTTGGCGCCGGGGCCGCGCTGGGTCGCCGCGTTGATGCTGACGCGCTGACCCAGCACAACCAGGGTGTTCGAGTCGAGCCAGCTGGCTGGGCCGACCACCTGGGTGTCCACCCGCACCGTGTAGGCCTGTGCTGATGAAGCGACGATGGCGCCCGACAACACCCGGGCGGTCATGCCCAGCGCCAGTCCGGCCTCGCGCAGCGGCTGGCCATCGCCGTTGACCAGGACGGCGCCACGGGTGTCAAGACTGATACCACCGACGCCCAGGGGCGTGGTCATGGTGATGGCCGCTGACAGAAATGCAGTCGGGCGGTTGCCGGTGCCGCCGGTCGCGACGCCCAGGGGTCGGGACATCGATGGGTCTTCAGGGCTGGTGCTGCCTCCGCCGCAAGCGGTGAGGCTGAGTGCGCCCGCCAGGGTCAGCAGTTGGCGGCGCGACAGTGGCGTTTCAGATCGGGGGGGCAGAGGGCTTGTCATCGTCGGACTCCGGTTCGGGTGCGTGATAGGTGAAGAGGCCCAGGCGGGCGCGGTGACCGCCAGGGCGGCCGGCAGCCTGGTCCTCGGCAATGAGGCGTTCGATTTCAGGGATGAGTTCAGCGCGCAGCCGTGTCCACTGGGTGCGGGCCAGGTCGCTGATGGCGCGGGCCGAGGCCTCGCTGAGTTCATCCGCATAGATGGCCTGCTCGAAGTGACGGCGGTCGCGGTGCACCACGTTCTCGGTGGCAGCGGCGAGGTGGTCGCCGACATTCGCGCCGAGGAAGCCGAACATCTGTGCGTCGTCCTCGGTCGGCGAGACACGGTCAGGCACGAAGTGCACGGTCTGGCCGTCGTCCGAGAGCGTCGCCAAGTTCAGACGCAGCATTTCATCCATCAAGCTGCGCGGGTGGACATGGCGGGTGATGGTCTGTGCCAGGGCCTCGAAGCTGGGCGCAGTCCCAGTGCGCGGCAGGGCCAGCGGCTGTCCGTCGGGGCCGGCAAGGTCGGGGCTGGTCATCCAATGCGCGTAGAGCCGGCCGACGGGGCTGGGGCGCTGGGCGCGGAGCGGGCTGATCTCGGCGCTGAGCCGCGCCACCTCGCGTCGGCTCAAGCCGGTGGCGATGCTGACCTGGCTCACGTCTCGGCTCCCGCCTGAACCGGCGGCCTGACGGGCGTCGCGGGCGGCGCGAACGAAGGCGCGCTTGAGCAGCTCATCCACCGGTGCGAGCGGCAACCCGTGACCCACGCACAAGCGGGCCAGCGGCACAAGCAGGGCCTCGACGGCTTCAAGTAACAACTCATCACGTTTATCCATTTGACAGCTGAATTATGAACGCGCAACATAAAATGCGCAATTTGTGCATTTGTTATAAATCGTCAACAAGAAGGAGCCGCCATGCCCAGTTACACCTTGAACGTCAACGGCCGCGACCACCCGGTCACGGTCAGCTCGGCCGACATGCCCCTGCTGTGGGTGTTGCGGGACGTCATCGGCCTGACCGGCACCAAATACGGCTGCGGCATCGAGATCTGCGGTGCCTGCACGGTCTGGGTCAATGGCCAGCCTGAAAAGAGCTGTGACATGGATGTGTCGTCGGCTGCGGGCAAGCGCATCACCACCATCGAGGGGCTGTCGGCCGACCGCAGCCACCCGGCGCAAAAGGCCTGGATCGCCCACCAGGTGCCGCAATGCGGCTACTGCCAGAGCGGCATGCTGATGAGCGTGGCCGGTGCCATGAAGGCGGGCCACCACGGCGCCGACATTGCCAATGAATGCAGCAACCTCTGTGTCTGCGGCACCTACCAACGCATCAAGTCGGCTGTCGCCGGGCTGTGAAGGACGCGATCATGAACGCACACACTCCCCAGACGCCAGAGCAGGCCGGCGTTGACCGCCGCCAGTTCCTGGGCACCACGGTTGGCCTGACCCTGGGTCTCAGCTTGAGCGCCAAAGCCGAGGCCGGCGCCGGTGCCGTTGCAAGTACTTCTGCCCAGGTGAACGCCTGGCTGACGATTGGCAGCGACGGCAGCATCACGCTGGCCAGCGGCGCCTCCGACATGGGCCAGGGCTCGTTTTCGGGGCTGGCGCAGATCCTTTGCGAAGACCTGATGGTGGACCCCGCCAAGATCAGGGTGGTGCGGGCCGCACCGTCGCTGGCCAGCCCAGCGCCGGTGGGCGCGGCCATCAACACGGTCGGATCCAGCGTCACGCGCAACAACTTCTGGCGGCTGCGCGATGCCGGTGCGATTGCCCGCGAAATGTTGGTCAGCTCGGCCATGGTCGAGCTGGGTGATAGCGCCCGCGCGAACTACGCCGTGGCGAACGCAGTCGTCACCCACCTGCCCAGCGGCCGCAGCCTGGGCTATGCCCAGCTGGCCGCGCGCGCCGCGACCTTGCCGGTGCCGGCCTCGGCGCCCTTGGTGCCCGACGCCCA
Source organism: Burkholderiales bacterium (assembly GCA_038327205.1). Taxonomy (GTDB): domain Bacteria; phylum Pseudomonadota; class Gammaproteobacteria; order Burkholderiales; family Burkholderiaceae_C; genus Paucibacter_A. The sequence goes on from JBBQKT010000073.1 coordinate 3,680, forward strand.
GCTGCGCACCATCGGACAGTCGCTGCCGCGCGCCGACATCCCCGCCAAGGTCGATGGCAGCACGGTTTACGGCATCGATGTGCGCCGCCCCGGCATGGTCTATGCGGCCATTCGCCACTGCCCGAGCTTTGGTGGGGTGTTGGCGGCAACCCCGGCGCTGCCGAGCGGTGCGTTGGCCGTGGTGCCGGTCAAGGTGGCACCCGGCACCGCGCGCGGGCTGGATACCGTGGGCAATATCAATGCGGTGGCCGTTGTCGGCCCCACCACCTGGGACGCCTGGCAAGCGGCCAGGCGGCTGAACCTGAAATGGACCCTGCCCGCCAATGCCGCCGCGCTGAACAGCACGCAGTTCATGACCGATGCCAAGGCCCTGCTGGCCAGCGCGCCCGCCTATGTGGCCGGTGCAGCCAACCCGCCCGGCACCGCCTACACCGTGGAACGCAGCGGCTCACCCGAAGCCGCCATCGCTGCCAGTGAACTGAAGCTGGAGGCCAGCTACAGCCTGCCCTATGTCGCCCATGCCTGCCTGGAGGTGTTGAACTGCACGGTGGACTTCCAGCCCGGCGTGAGCTGCGAGGTCTGGGCACCGACCCAGTCCGCCAAGTCGGCGCTGAGCCTGGTGATGGCGCTGACCGGCATGACGGTCACGCAAGTCACCATCCACGTCACCGCGCTCGGCGGTGGGCTCGGGCGCAAGGCCGAGCAGGACTTCATCGGCCAGGCCGTGCAGGTGGCCATGGTGATCAAGAAGCCGGTCAAGCTGATGTGGCCCCGCGAAGAGGACTTCACCCGCGACCAATACCGTCCGATGGCCCTGGTGCGGGTGCGTGCCGGCCTCAACAAGGCCGGCCAGGTGTTGGGCTGGACCTACCGCAATGTGTCGCCGTCCATCCTCGGCCAGCGCGGCGTGCCGCTGCCGGCCACCGGCGACAGCCAGGGCTACGAGGCCGCGCAGGCCTTGCCCTATGACTTTGGCTCGCGCCTGACCGAGTGGGTCAGCCACACCGCGCCCATCCCGGTGGGCTTCTGGCGTTCGGTGGGGGCGTCGATCAACACCTTTGCGGTCGAGTCGATGGTGGACGAGATGGCTCTCGCAGCAGGGGTTGATCCTTACCAGTACCGGCGTGCCAGGCTGCGCGATGCACGCTGGTTGGCCGTGCTGGACGCGGCTGCGCAGGCGGCCGGTTGGGGCAGCGCCGCACCGGCCGGGCGGGCACGCGGCATCGCCATCGGCACCGCCTTCAATACCATCGTGGCCCAGGTGGTGGAGGTTGCCAACGGCACCGGCGGGCCGAAGGTCACGCGTGTCTGGCTGGCCATCGACTGCGGCTGGGTCGTGAACCCGAACTCGGTTGATGCACAGTTGGTGGGCGGTGTGGTGCACGGCTTGAACGCCGCGCTCTACGGCAAGCAGACCTTTGTCAACGGGGCGGCGCAGGCCAAGAACTTCAACACCAGCCGCATGATCCGGCTCGGTGAGATGCCGCAGGTGATGGTCAAACTGATGCCGCAACCCACCGCCCTGGATCGCAGTGCCGTCATGGGCGGCGTGGGCGAACTGGGTGTGCCGACCTTGGCACCGGCGCTGGCCAATGCCTGGGCCAAGCTGAGCGGCAAGCGGGTGAGGGCGCTGCCGTTCTTTCCGAACGCGACGATGAGCGACGGCTGAGCGACGGCTGAGGCTTTGCGCTTGAAGGCCGGGCTGTTTTTCTGCTGTGCATCCGGCAGGCCTGGCAGCAACTGATCGCCTGCGGACTGGCGGGCGATCAGCCGTGGATCGCCGCCGCCACGATCAGCCCAATCGAGATGCACATGGCGGCCACCACCACCGCCAGTGCGAGGTTTTTGCGCTCGACGATCTCTTCCCAGAGCTTGTAGGGCGTCAGTTTGTCGATGATGACAAAGCTGATCCAGAACACCAGCACGCCGATCAGGGCATACAGGATCGAGCCCAGCACGATGCCGGGTTTGAGCCATTCGAGTCCGTTCATTGCCGTTCTCCTTGTGAATTATTTGTGGCCGCCGCCACCGCCGCTGTAGCCGCCGTAAGAGCCACCGTAAGAGCCGCCGCCCGGATAGATACGTCCGCCGCCGTTGCTCTTTTTGCACTGCGCGTACTCGGCGCTGGCCTCGCCATAGCTGTCGCGGTATTGCGCACAGTCGTCGCTATCGCCGCATGAGCGCAGCAGCAGGACGAGGATGACGGCGATGAACACGCCGATGGCGATCTTGCGCAGCAAGCTGCCGGTGCCGCCGAGGGTGGCCGTGTCACGTGCCAACGCACTGATCTTGCCGCCCGCCAACTCGAATGCATGGGCCACCTCGGCAGCATCGAGCTTGCGGCCGTGGCTCCAGGTGATCTCGCTGCCGGTCTGCTCGCTGCTCAGCACGGCGTTGCCGGTCAGGGCCTCGTAGTCGGTGACCTGGGCCCGCGCCTCGCGCTCGACCCGCCAATAAAACTCGCCCAGCACATAGGTGACTTTGGCCGCATAGCGGAACTTGCGGCGGAAGGCCTTGCCCTGCCACTCGACCCCTTTGGCTGTCGCTTGGGGGGCGCCGGTCAGCGGCCGCACCAGGCTCCAGCCTTCGTCGGTGTCGACCAGGAAGGCAAACCCCTCCTGCTGATTGAATAGCAGGTACTCGCGCCAGAAGGTCTGTTCGTCTTCGCTGCTGTCGTCGCCACCACCAGGCAGGTCACAACGCTCTTGATAGCCGACGATCTGCCAACGCAGTGGCTTGCCTGCCGTCACCGCCAGCAGGGCGATACCGCCCATCGGCAGCTGGGGCTCCATGCCGTTTTGCTGGGCGTAATGGGCCAGATCGGCGCCTGCGCCGTGGGAGAGATCGACGACGGCCTTGCACTGCCCGCAGACGATGGACTGCGTGCTGGACAGCCTGGCCTCCAGCGGCGCGCCGCAGCTGGGGCAGGGCAGGCTGCGCGAGGTGACCGTCTTGCTGCTGGTGGCCTCGCGCAGGCCGGTCATGGCGAGCTCGGCGATGCGCACCGGGCGGCCAAGCGACCATTGCGGCAGGTCGGCATCGCTGTAGTCGAGACTGCCAACCTCGTCCCGCGCATTGCGCAGCTCCGCCACCAGAAACTCATGCTTCAACTCGGGCGGTCGCGGCAGTTCACCCTGCGCCGCCAGCACCTGTGCGGTGGTCAGTGCGGCGACCGACCAGGCCTGCCCGGCCAGCATCTGCTGCGCTCCCAGCACCAGCTCAGGGGCCTGCGGCAGGCGCTCGTCCAGCCGGGTGTCGAAAGACAGCACAAAGCTGCCGTTGTCTTCCGACAGCCAGCCTGTTTTTTGACCGTCAGCGCCACTGTCGAACAGCAGATGCCATTCGTTCCACGAGCCTTCCGCGTAACCGAACTGCAAGCGGCCGATGACGGTGAAGGCCGCGCCCAGATAGCGGCCCGCCGCGCCCAGTTGCAATGGCGAATAGTCTTCAATCAGCTCGGCGCTGATGCCGATTTTGCGCAGCGTGTTGCCATCCCGCAGCAGGGTGCTGCGGCAAAAGCTGCAGACCGCGCTGGCGGACGCGCTTGATGCGAACTCGACCGGCGCGCCGCAATTGGGGCAGGCCGCCTGCCAGCGGCGCGGGGCGTTTGAAGTGACCAACTCAGGCTAGTTTTTTCAGCAGCTCGGCCTTTTTGGCAGCGAACTCTTCTTCCGTCAAGATGCCCTTGGCCTTCAGCTCGCCGAGCCGTTCGAGCAAGGCGATGATGCTTTCGGAGGTCTCCGTCGGCGCGCCGGTGATGATGCTTTGCGGCGGGGTGGCATTCAAGCCTTGGCCGAGCTGCTGGGCCAACACCTGGCCCATGGCGAGCCCTGCGCCCAAGCCCATGGCGTCGCCCGCAATGCTTCCACCCCCCGCGCCGCCCTGGCCCGCGTTCTCGGCAAACTTGGGGATCGCCTGCGCCGTCTGGTACTGCATGAACTGACCCATGTTCTGGCCGATCATGCCCATGCCGATGCGCTGGTCGAGGATCTTCTGCAGCTCCTCGGGCAGCGAGACGTTCTGCAAGGTCACGGCTTCCAGCTTCAGGCCGATCAGCGCAAAGGCAGGTGCCGTGGCCGCCTGCAGCTGCGCGGCAAATTCGACCTGGTTGGCCGCCAGATCGAGGAAAGGGATGCCGCTGGCAGCCACCGCGTCGCTGATGTGCTGCAGCATCAGGCCGCGCAACTGCCCGTCCAGATCGGCCACCGTGTAGCGCTCGCGGGTACCGGAGATTTCGGTGTGGAAGAGCTTGGCGTCGGCCACCCGGTAACTGAAATTGCCGAAGGCGCGCACCCGCACCGCGCCGAAATCCTTGTCGCGGATCGTCACCGGCTGGCTGGTGCCCCAGCGCTGGTCGACCTGCTGGCGGGTGCTGAAAAAGTAGACATCGCTCTTGAACGGCGACTCGAACAATTTGTCCCAGTTCTTCAGATAGGTCAGCACCGGCAGGGTCTGCGTGCTCAGCTTGTGCATGCCGGGGCCGAACACATCGGCAACCTTGCCCTCGTTGACAAAGACTGCCACTTGCGATTCGCGCACGGTCAGCGAGCCGCCGTACTGGATTTCCATGTCCGCCATCGGGAAACGCCAGGCCAGGGTTCCATCGCTGTCCTCCGTCCACTGCAGAACGTCGATGAACTGTTTCTTGATGAAGTCGAGCAAGCCCATGGTGATCTCCTGTCAGTCAATACGTGGCGGAAGTATCCAACAGCCGCGGCGACAATCTGCGCATGAATCTCCCCCGTGTCCTCATCCAGACCGCCGATTTCGATCTCTCCGCCGAAACCCTGGCGCTGCGTGAGGCCGATGGCGGCATCGGCGCGGTCGTCAGCTTCGTCGGCACCGTCCGCGAGGCCAGCCACGGCCAGGCGGTCAGCCTGATGGAGTTGGAGCATTACCCCGGCATGACCGAGGCGGCGATCGAAGCCATGATTGATGCGGCGTTTGCCAAGTTCGACATCCGCGCCGCCCGCGTGATTCACCGCGTCGGCGAGCTGGCCGCACGGGATCAGATCGTGCTGGTCCTGGTCGCCTCAGCCCATCGCGGTGAGGCCTTTTCAGCCTGTGAGTTTTTGATGGATTATTTGAAGACGCAAGCCCCGTTCTGGAAGAAGGAGCACACGCCGGACGGCGCGCATTGGGTTGATGCGCGGGTGACAGACGACGCGGCGCTGGCGCGTTGGGGGATTGAAGGAGGGAACGCCTCGTGAGCGCTTTCGCTGTTGCAATCGGCGCGGCGCTGGGTGCGCTGACCCGCTGGCAGGTCAGCCTGTGGCTCAACACCCGCTGGCTGGGTTTCCCTCTAGGCACGGTGCTGGTCAACATCGTTGGTGGCCTGTTGATTGGCATGGCACTGGAATGGCTGGGCCGCCACCCGTCTGACCTGCTCAAGCTCTTGCTGGTGACGGGTTTTCTGGGCGGGCTGACGACGTTTTCGGCCTTCTCGGGCGAGTCGCTCGCGTTGTTGCGCCAGGGCGCTTTCGGCATGGCGACTGCCCACACCTTGGCTCATGTGCTGGGCGCACTGGGTGCTGCGGCGCTGGGCATGCGACTGGTTCAGGCCTGGGCCTGAATCGGGCTTTTCGTCACTGCGTGCCAGCGCCTGCGCGACGTCGCTGTGTCACGCCAGCAGTTCGACGCTAGGCGTCAGTGCCAGTGCCTTGGCGCGCTTGGCCAGCCGCTGGTCAAAGGTGGCAAAGCCGCTGGCCCTGGCGCTGCGGCAAAGATGCAGCGCATCGGCAAAATCCAGGCCTTTGTCGAAGACGTCCAAGGCGGCCAGCACCGCGTCGCGGTCTTCCAGGGTGATGTGCTCGATGCCCGCCAGCGCCCGCATGACCCGGCTGATAGCGGGCTGCGGCAACTCGTAAAAGCCACGCATCACCCACTCCAGCTCCAGCAGCACGGTGACCGAGACGAACGCGCGCTCGGTCATCGCTGCGATGGCGGCCGGGCGCTGCCTGGCGGCCTGCAGGTCGCTGTCGTCATCGATGAAAAAGCGTGCCAGGACATTGGTATCGAGCGCCTTCACGGCTTGTTGCGCCGCGCGCGAGTCAGCAGCGAGGCGGGATCGAAATCGTCGAGGCTGCGCGCAACGCCCTTGCTGGGCGCTTGCACCAGACCGGCCAGCGCCGCGACATCGGTCCTGGGCACGCTGCGAACCACGCGCAGCTTCAGGCCATCCGCTTCTTCCAGCACCTCAAGCCGGGTGCCGGTGGACAGGCCCAGCTTCTGCCGCAGTGCGGCGGGCAGCACGATCTGGCCTTTAGAGGACATCAGCAAGGTGGCCATCATGTGTGCCTTGTTCGGATTCAAAAACACAGTGTAATTTGTCTTACGGCGTAAGTCGACGCTTGCTGCCAAACCTTGATCCAGCGCAAGCCGCGCGCGTCGATTTGGCTTGAAATCGGGTTCTGCAGTCCCATTTGGGCTTGCATCGGAGGATCCATCCCATGCGCCAAGACAAGTTCACCACCCGTTTCCAAGAAGCCCTGGCTGACGCCCAAAGCCTGGCCGTCACCCGCGGCAACCCGTACATCGAGCCCGCTCACCTGCTGTCGGCCTTGCTGGCTCAGGAGGACGGCCCGAAGGCGATGTTGGAGCGGGCCGGCGTCAAGATCGCTGCGCTGAAGACCTCGGTGGACGCCATCGTTGCCGGTGCGCCGACCGTTGAGGGCGAGGGCCAGCAGGTCGGTGCCGGGCGCGATCTGGTCAGCCTGCTGCAGGCGGCTGAGAAAGAGGCCTCCAAGCGCGGTGACCAGTTCATTGCCAGCGAGATGTTTTTGCTCGCCCTGGCCGATGCCAAGACCGATCTGGCCGGCATCGCGCGGGGCCATGGCCTTGCCCGCAAGACGCTGGAAGCCGCCATCACCGCCGTACGCGGCGGTCAGAAGGTGGACAGCGCCGAATCCGAAGGCCAGCGCGAGGCGCTGAAAAAATACACGGTAGACCTGACCGAGCGGGCCCGCCAAGGCAAGCTCGACCCGGTGATTGGCCGCGACGATGAGATCCGCCGCACGATCCAGGTCTTGCAGCGCCGCACCAAGAACAACCCGGTGCTGATTGGTGAGCCCGGTGTGGGCAAGACCGCCATCGTCGAAGGCCTGGCCCAGCGCATCATCAATGGCGAGGTGCCCGATACCTTGAAGAACAAGCGCGTGCTGGTGCTGGACATGGCGATGCTGCTGGCCGGGGCCAAGTTCCGCGGCGAGTTCGAGGAGCGGCTGAAGTCGGTGCTGAAAGAGGTCGCGCAAGATGAGGGCCAGACCATCATCTTCATCGACGAGATCCACACGATGGTCGGGGCTGGCAAGGCCGAGGGCGCGATTGATGCCGGCAATATGCTCAAGCCCGCGCTGGCGCGCGGCGAGTTGCATTGCATCGGCGCGACCACCTTGGACGAGTACCGCAAATACGTCGAGAAAGACGCGGCGCTGGAGCGGCGCTTTCAGAAGGTGCTGGTCGGCGAGCCGACGGTGGAGGCAACTGTTGCCATCCTGCGCGGCCTGAAGGAGCGCTATGAGCTGCACCACGGCGTCGAGATCACCGATCCGGCCATCATTGCCGCGGCCGAGCTGAGCCACCGCTATATCACCGACCGTTTTCTGCCCGACAAGGCGATTGATTTGATCGACGAGGCAGCCGCCAAGATCAAGATCGAGATCGACTCCAAGCCCGAGGTGATGGACAAGCTTGACCGCCGGGTCATCCAGCTCAAGATCGAGCGCGAGGCCGTCAAGCGCGAGAAGGACGAAGGCTCGCAGCGGCGCCTCGCCCTGATCGACGAAGAGCTGCTGAAGCTGCAACGCGAGTACAAGGACCTTGAAGAAATCTGGCTGGCCGAGAAGGCAGCGGCGCAAGGCTCTGCGCACTTGAAGGAAGAGATCGACCACGTCAGGCAGCAGATCGAGGAGCTCAAGCGCAAGGGCGATTTCAACAAGGTGGCCGAGCTGCAATACGGCCAATTGCCCGCGCTGGAAAAGCGCCACAAGGAGGCGCAGGCGAGCGAGTCGGGATCGACCGGCAAACCGGCTGCGACCCGGCTGCTGCGCACCCTCGTCGGTGCCGAAGAAATCGCCGAAGTGGTGGCCCGTGCCACCGGCATCCCGGTCGCCAAGCTGATGCAGGGCGAGCGCGACAAGCTCTTGCAAATGGAAGCCAAACTGCACCAGCGCGTGGTCGGCCAAGACGAGGCGATCACCGCCGTGGCCGACGCGATCCGCCGCTCACGCGCGGGCCTGTCCGACCCAAATCGGCCGACCGGCAGTTTCTTGTTCCTTGGCCCCACCGGCGTTGGCAAGACCGAGCTGTGCAAGGCGCTGGCCGGCTTTTTGTTCGACAGCGAGGAGCACCTGATCCGCATCGACATGAGCGAGTTCATGGAGAAGCATTCGGTCAGCCGCCTGATCGGTGCGCCTCCGGGCTACGTCGGCTATGAAGAAGGCGGCACCTTGACCGAGGCGGTGCGCCGCAATCCCTACAGCGTGCTGCTGCTCGATGAGGTGGAAAAGGCGCATCCGGATGTGTTCAATGTGCTGCTTCAGGTGCTCGAC
>JBBQKT010000074.1:0-12144 GCA_038327205.1 Burkholderiales bacterium
TTCTTCAGCCCTGCTGGCGGTGGCGACCCGGTGATGTACCAGCACATCTTCTGGTTCTTCGGTCACCCCGAGGTCTACATCATGATCTTGCCGGCCTTCGGCATCGTCAGCGCCATCATCCCGGCCTTTTCCCGCAAGCGCCTGTTCGGCTATGCGTCGATGGTTTATGCGACGGCCTCGATCGCCATCCTGTCTTTCATTGTTTGGGCCCACCACATGTTCGCCACCGGCATGCCGGTGACGGGCCAGCTGTTCTTCATGTACGCCACGATGTTGATCGCCGTGCCCACGGGCGTGAAGATCTTCAACTGGTTGGCCACGATGTGGCGCGGTTCGATGACGTTTGAAACCCCGATGCTGTTCGCGGTCGGCTTCATCTTCGTCTTCACGATGGGCGGCTTTACTGGCCTGATCCTGGCGGTGGCCCCGGTCGACATCCAGCTGCAAGACACCTACTACGTCGTCGCCCACTTCCACTACGTGCTGGTGGCCGGCTCGCTGTACGCGATGTTCGCTGGCGTCTACTACTGGGGCCCGAAGTGGACTGGCGTGATGTACAACGAAACACGCGGCAAGATTCACTTCTGGTGGTCGCTGATCGCGTTCAACGTGACCTTCTTCCCGATGCACTTCCTGGGTCTGGCTGGCATGCCGCGTCGCTATGCCGATTACCCAATGCAGTTTGCTGACTTCAACGCCATCGCGTCGATCGGTGCCTTTGCTTTCGGTTTTGCGCAGGTCTACTTCTTCTTGTTTGTGGTCGTCCCGATGATGCGCGGCAAGGGCCAGCCGGCTGGTAACAAGCCTTGGGAAGCGGCGGAAGGCCTGGAGTGGGAAATCCCATCGCCTGCGCCCTTCCACACCTTCGAGACGCCGCCCAAGCTGAACGCTGCTGCCACGCGCATCCTCGCCTGATCACCATGGCCAAGCAGACTCCCGAGCAACGCAAGAGCAATGTGCGCCTGGCCCTGGCCCTGGCCAGCGCCGCCGTGTTGTTCGGTGTTGGCTTCGTGACCAAGATCATCTTGTTCGGCTTCTGACAGCGATGAAGAAAAACTGGTCGCTCGCCACTGCACTGCATCGGGACAACCGGCAGTTGGTGGTCAAGCTGTTGGTGGTGACGGTGCTGATGTTCGGCTTTGGATACGCCTTGGTGCCCCTGTACCGTGCGGTGTGCACGGCGCTCGGCATCAATGTGTTGTCCTTGACAGAGCGGCAGCACGCGGTGCGCGCCGAGGACGTCAAGAACACGCAAATTGACTACACCCGGTCGATTTCGGTCGAATTCGACGCCAATGCCCGCGGCCCTTGGGAATTCCACCCCGCCGTCGGCCATTTGAAGGTGCATCCGGGCGAGATCACGACGGTGATGTACGAGTTCCGCAATGTGCAGTCAAGGGTGATGTCGGCGCAGGCGATCCCGAGTTATGCACCCAAGCAGGCGACGGCGCACTTCAACAAGCTTGAATGTTTTTGCTTCAACGAATACACCTTGCAGCCGGGTGAGTCCAAGCAGTGGCCGGTCGTGTTTGTGATCGACCCCAAGCTGCCCAAGGATGTCAAGACCATCACGTTGAGCTACACCTTTTTCGAGGTGCCGGGCAAGAACGCCAAGGTGGTCAAGGTCGACAAGACCGAAACGCCGGAGCCGCGCTCATGAACCGCGCCGACGAGCTGAAAGAGGCGGTATCCCGTCCATTGTCTTTTTTGCAGACGATGCGGGCGGTGGCTTGGTCGTTTTTTGGGGTGCGGCGCGCGGCGGATCATGAGAAAGATATCGCTCAGCTGAACCCGGTGCATGTGATCGTCGCTGGCGTGATCGGTGCAATTTTATTTATTTTGGTGCTGCTGCTCTTGGTGCAGTGGGTCATCGGTAGTGGCGTGGCCACTACCTGAAGTTTTGATGAATTCGAGGAGATAAAACAATGTCGGTTTCGGCAAGCACGGGCAAAGCCCCTTACTACTTTGTGCCCGCACCTTCGCGGCACCCGGTGATGGCCGCCACGGGCCTGTTCTTCGTGATCCTCGGCGCAGGCCAATGGGTCAATGGTGAACACTGGGGCATGTATTCGCTGTTCGGCGGCTTGGCCTTTTGGGCCTTTGTGCTGCAGCAGTGGTTCCGCGAAGCCATTGCCGAGAGCGAAAGTGGCCTCTACAGCGACCGCATCGACCTGTCGTTCCGCTGGAGCATGGGCTGGTTCATCTTTTCGGAGGTGATGTTCTTCGGTGCCTTCTTCGGCGCGCTGTTCTGGACGCGTTTGCATGCGGTGCCCAATCTCGGTAGCTTGGAAAACGCGCTGCTGTGGCCCGACTTCAAGGCGCTATGGCCCAGCGTTGCCGCCGGCCTCACCGCCTCACCGGCAAACATCGTCGAGCCGTTCACGACGGTGGGTCCATGGCCGCTTCCAACGATCAACACCGCTTTGTTGCTGACTTCGGGTGTGACCTTGACCATTGCGCACCACGCCTTGTTGGCGGGGCAACGCGGCAAGACGATTGCCTGGATGTGGACCACGGTTTTGTTGGGCGTGGCTTTCCTGCTCGTGCAGGGCTATGAATACTCTCACGCCTACAACGACCTGAACCTGAAGCTCAGCTCGGGGATTTTCGGCTCGACCTTCTACATGCTGACCGGCTTCCACGGCTTTCATGTGTTTGTCGGCATGTTGATGTTGCTGTTCATTACCATCCGCCTGCAAAAAGGCCATTTCACCAAAGAACGCCACTTCGGCTTTGAAGGTGCGGCTTGGTACTGGCACTTTGTGGACGTGGTGTGGTTGGGTCTGTACCTGGTGGTTTACTGGACCTGATAAGGCTTCCTGCCCAGCTTGAAAGCGCCGCAGCACGCGGCGCTTTTCAATTCTGCAAGGGCAAGCCGGTGGGTTGAATCCAGCCCATCAGATAACTCAACAAGACGATGAGAAACAGCGCCACCGACAGTCCCACTCGCACCGCCAGTGCGCGGGCCATGTTCGGGCCGCGTTTGCTTTTGTCGCCGTTCTTGAGCATGAACAAGCCGGCCGCAGCCAGTGCGCCGAGGATGCAGATAAAGCCGATCGCGATGATGATTTTCATGCCCAGAGTTTATGCGTTCGGCTGCGGCAAGGGGTTTGCACCGTGACGCCGCGAGGGCGGACGGTCACCGTGTTGATCGCGGCGCTGCTGGGCGCTGCGTTGACGGCCCGACTGGGCTTTTGGCAGTTGGACCGGGCTGCACAGAAAGTGGCGGCTGCCGCTGCGGTTGAGGCGCAGGGCGAACTGCCCGCCCTCACCAATGCTGAGATTGAGGCCCAGCTGAACCGGCGTGTCAGCTTGCGTGGGCGGTGGCTGGTCGACAAGACGGTGTTTCTTGACAACCGCCCCATGGACGGGCGAGTCGGTTTTTTTGTGGTCACGCCTTTGCAACTGGAAGGTCGGTCCGAGGCGGTGCTGGTGCAACGCGGCTGGGCACCCCGCAACAGCCTGGACCGGACGCAACTTCCGACGCTGACCAAGGCTGCCGACGTGGTCGAGGTGGAGGGCCGCCTGACCGCATCACCGTCAAGGCTGTATGAGCTTGGCGACTCGCAGCCAGGGCCGATCCGGCAAAATATGACGGTGGCGGCCTTTGCTGTGGAGATTAAGCAGCCGCTGTTGCCGCTGACGGTGCTGCAACTTGACGCGCCCGCCAAAGTGGCGGACGGCTTGTTGCGCAACTGGCCCGCTGCTGATCTCGGGCTGCAAAAACACTACGGTTACGCCTTTCAATGGTTTTCGCTTTGTGCGCTGATTCTGGGTCTCTATGTCTGGTTCCAACTTATCAAACCCCGCCGCGCCGCCGGCTCCCGTGGTGAATGATCCTGTCGCCATGACGGTGCACAGCCTGCCCGATCCGGCGGCTGTCCAACCCTCGCAAAAGCGCTCCGGCCGTTGGCGCATGCTGCTGGTGTTGGCGGTTTGTGCCGCGCCGGTGGTGGCGTCGTACTTCAGCTTTTATGTGCTTAAGCTGAGTGGGTCGGCCTACGGCGACCTGATCACGCCCACCGTCGATTTGCCCGCTGATCTGAGCCTGCGCAATCTGGCGGGTCAGCCGGTCAGCGCCGAGTCGCTCAAGGGTCAGTGGCTGTTGACCTTGGTGCAGGACGGCGCTTGTGACGCGGCCTGCGAAAAGAAGCTGTTCACCCAACGCCAGTTGCGCGAAATGCTGGGTAAAGAGCGCGACAAGGTGGAAAAGCTGTGGCTGATTCCTTCCGATGGGCCCAATGACGTCGCCCTGAGACCCGAACTGCAGGAGGCCGTCACAACAGGTGTTCCGGTGACCGTTTTGCGCGCCCCACGTGCCCAGCTTGAGGCCTTCCTGAAGGCTGCGCCGGGTCAGCAGTTGAGCGACCATTTCTTCATCATCGATCCGATGGGCCGTTGGATGCTTCGTTCGCCGCCCGATGCCGATCCGGTCAAACTGAAGAACGACCTGAACCGATTGCTCAAAGCCAACGCCGGCTGGGACAAGCCAGGACGCTGATGCATGGATGCGATTGAGCTTGCCCCCCTGTGGCAACTGGCCGGCCTGGGTGCGCTGATTGCCAGCGGCCCACTGCTGTGGCTGCGCCTGCGCAAACGGGCTGCCTCGCCGCAAGAGCGCTTGCGCGCGCTCACTGTGTTGACCCTGTTCCTCACCTTTGACCTGGTGCTGTTTGGCGCCTTCACCCGGCTGAGCGATTCAGGCCTGGGCTGCCCCGATTGGCCAGGCTGTTATGCCAGCGCAAGCCCAATCGGCGCGCATGGTGAGATCAGCGCCGCGCAGGCAGCTGCACCGACGGGTCCGGTCACGCATGGCAAGGCCTGGATCGAGATGATTCACCGCTATCTGGCCAGCAGTGTGGGCGTGTTGATCTTGGTGTTGTGTGTGCTGAGCTGGCGGCAGGGCCGTGCGGTGGTGTCGCCCTGGTGGTCGACCTTGACGCTGGCCTGGGTCTGCATGCAGGGCGCGTTCGGTGCGTTGACCGTCACGATGAAATTATTTCCCGCCATCGTCACCCTGCATCTGCTGGGCGGCCTGGGGCTGTTGATGCTGCTGGCGGTGCAGGCGCAGGGCTATGCGCCCAAACCGCTGGCCCTGCCCAAGCCGCTGCGCTGGGCGGTGTGGCTGCTGCTGATCTTGAGCCTGCTGCAAGTGAGCCTGGGCGGCTGGGTCAGCACCAATTACGCGGTGCTTGCCTGTACCGAGTTCCCGACCTGCCAGGGCGGACAGTGGTGGCCAACGATGGACTTTGCCCAGGGATTCGCGCTCTGGCGCGGCCTCGGCGTTGCGGCAGATGGCGGCTGGCTGCCGTTTGCCGCCTTGACGGCGATCCATATGGTCCACCGCTTCGGCGCGGCCGTCCTCTCGATCGCCATGCTGCTGGTGTGCTGGCGCTTGTGGGGTCAGGGGGCAGAGGCCAGGGCCTGGGCGCAGCGGCTGTTGCTGTTGCTTGCCTGGCAGCTGGTCAGTGGCCTTTCAAATGTGGTGCTGGACTGGCCCATCGTGGCGGCTTTGGCGCATACCGGTGGCGCGGCGGTGCTGCTGACCCTGCTCAGCGTTTTGCTGGCCCGGCTCCAACAATCGCAAGTTCGACCCTGATGTCCTGATGTCCGATACCCTCTCCGCCATGGCCACCCCCACCTCCGTCGCTGTCACGCCGCCGCAAAATTCGCGCTGGCAGCAGTTTTACCAGCTGACCAAGCCCAAGGTCGTCAAACTGATCGTGTTCTGCGCCGTCATCGGCATGGCCCTGGCTGTGCCCGGCCTGCCGAGTGGGGACCAGTGGGGCGTGATCGTCGCGGCCACGGCGGGCATCTGGTTGGTGGCCGGCGCGGCGGCGGCCTTCAACTGCCTGATCGAACAGCAGATTGATGCCAAGATGAAGCGCACTGCCTGGCGCGCTACCGCCAAGGGCGAGTTGAGCCGCACCCAGACCTTGACGTTTTCAGCCGTCTTGTGTGCGGTCGGCTCGGGTATTTTGTGGGTCTGGGTGAACCCCTTGACGATGTGGCTGACCTTCGCCACGTTTGTCGGCTACGCCGTCATTTACACCGTCATCCTGAAGCCGATGACGCCGCAGAACATCGTCATCGGCGGGGCATCCGGTGCGATGCCGCCGGTGCTGGGCTGGGCCGCGCTGCGCGGTGATGTCGGCCCTGAGGCGCTGCTGCTCTGCCTGATCATCTTCTTGTGGACACCGCCGCACTTCTGGGCCTTGGCGCTGTATCGCACCGAGGACTACCGCAAGGCCGGACTGCCGATGCTGCCGGTAACCCACGGCGCACGCTACACGCAGTTGCAGATCGTGCTTTACACGTGGATCTTGTTTGCTGCCACCTTGCTGCCTTTTCTGACCGGCATGAGCGGCTGGTTCTATCTGGTGTCGGCGGTGATCCTCGGGCTGGGCTTTTGCGGCTACGCCTGGCAGCTCTGGCGCAACTATTCCGACGCGCTGGCGCGCAAAACTTTCTGGTTCTCGATCTGGCATTTGTCCCTGCTGTTCGCTGCACTGCTGATCGACCATTACCTGCCGGCCACCTTATGAAAAAGCGCTTGTTTTTAACGGGCCTTGCCGCCGTCTGCCTGACTGCCTGCAGCCCGCCCACGGCGCCGGTGTTCAAAGGCGTCGACCTGACCGGCGCTGAATATGCGCGAAACCTGAGCCTGAGCGACCAAGACGGCCACACCCGCACCTTGGGTGACTTCAAGGGCAAGGTCGTGGTGCTGTTCTTTGGCTACACCCAATGCCCCGATGTGTGCCCGACAACGATGGCCGAGTTGGCCGAGGTCAAGCGCTCGCTGGGCGCGGACGGTGACAAGGTGCAAGGGGTGTTCGTCACCATCGACCCAGAACGCGACACCGCTGCGCTGCTGAAGGCCTATCTGGCCAGTTTCGACCCCAGCTTCGTGGCCCTGCGTGGCAGCGAGGAACAGACCAAGGCTGCGGCCAAAGAGTTCAAGGTCTTCTTCGCCAAGGTGCCGGGCAAGACCGAGGGCAGCTACACGATGGACCACACGGCCGCCAGCTTCATCTTCGACACCCAGGGCAGGGTGCGGGTGTTCACACGTTACGGCGCCGGGCCCCAATCGATGGCAGACGACATCAAGGTCTTGCTGGCCGAGAAATAAAAAAAGCCCCTCGGGAAACTTCTGAGGGGCTTTTTACTGACAGCTTGGTGATTCAAGCGGGTGTCAGTGCCTTGCGCATCTTCTTCATCGCTGCCACTTCGATCTGACGGATCCGCTCGGCAGACACGCCGTATTCGGCGGCCAGCTCGTGCAGGGTCATGCCGCCTGAGCTGTCGTCATTGACCTTCAACCAGCGCTCCTCCACGATGCGACGGCTGCGTTCGTCCAGCGCCTCGAGTGCACGGCTGATGCCGTCACTGGCCAACTCATCGCGCGCCTGGGCTTCGAGCACCCGCGTTGGCTCCTGGGTTTCGTCAGCCAGGTAGGCGATCGGGGCGTAGCTCTCGCCGTCATCATCGGTTTGCGGCTCCAGCGCCACGTCGCCGCCCGACATGCGGGTTTCCATTTCGAGCACTTCTTCGCGCTTGACGTTGAGCGTGCTGGCCACGTGCTCCAGCTGCGCCTCGGTCATGCCCATGCGGTGGGTCTGGTCGTCGGTCTGGGCGGCCTTCATGCTGTGCTTCATTGAGCGCAGGTTGAAGAACAGCTTGCGCTGCGCCTTGGTGGTAGCGACCTTGACCATGCGCCAGTTGCGCAGGATGTATTCGTGGATTTCGGCCTTGATCCAATGCATGGCATAGCTGACCAGACGCACGCCCTGGTCCGGGTCAAAGCGTTTGACGGCCTTCATCAGGCCGACATTGCCTTCCTGGATCAGATCGCCCTGGGGCAGGCCGTAGCCCATGTACTGACGCGAAATCGACACCACCAGGCGCAGGTGCGACAGCACCAGCTTCCCGGCGGCTTCCAAGTCACCCGACTCGCGCAGTTTGCGGGCCGAGCCACTTTCATCTTCCGAGGTCAGCAAGGGCAGGCGGTTGACGGCTGAGATGTACGCGTCAAGATTGCCCAAAGAAGGCACCAGTGACCATGGGTCACGCACTGTCACAGCCGAGGGGGAAGTGGATATCGCAGACATCGTTTTCGCTTTCAAACCGAACTTTTAGAGTTCAACAGGATTGATATTAGCACTCTCTCGGGATGAGTGCTAAAGCCGAAAAGCCGACCATTTCACCGGGTCAGAAGCGTCGACCCGATCTGAAATCGAAGCCTCGGCGGCGTCGCCCGCCGTAGTCGTCGCTCAGTCAATCAGTCAATCAGGCCGAAGTCCGGGCTACCGACCATCGCTTCGATGTCGAGCAAGATCAGCATGCGGTCTGCCACTTTGCCCAGCCCGGTGATAAAGCGGGCGTCCAGCGCGGCCGCCACCTCGGGCCGAGGCTTGATCTGCTCAGCGCTCAGTTCCAGCACGTCTGACACGGCGTCGACCACCACGCCCACCACCCGGTTCACCACATTGAGCACGATCACCACGGTGAAGGCGTTGTATTCGCCGGTGATGCCCAGCCGTAGGCGCAGGTCGACGATCGGCACGATGACGCCGCGCAGGTTGACCACCCCTTTGACAAAGGGCGGCGCGTGCGCAACCCGGGTCGGCGGCTCGTAAGAGCGAATTTCCTGCACGCGCAGGATGTCAAGGCCGTATTCCTCGGCACCGACATGGAAGGTGAGGAACTGGCGCGCGTGGACGCGGGCCGTGGTTTGCAGCGCATGTTGCGCGTCGGGGTTGGTCACCAGATCGGTAGAGGTCATGGCCGGTTGCCTTGTGCTTGCGTGGAGCTGTGGTGACGGGAACCTGAATTTTGACGGAAGGGCTGGCCTTGCAATCGATCAATCAATCGGGTGGCCGCGCCGCAATTGTTGTTTATCAGGCGTTTTCAGCAGCTGGCGCGCAGGGCAGACGCAGCATGAAGCGCGAGCCACGTCCTTCGACGCTGATGACCGTCAAGGTGCCGCCCATCATCTCGGCCAGCCTTCGGCTGATGACCAGGCCAATGCCAATGCCCGGCGTGCCACTGTTCTCGCGTCCCAGCCGGTTGTAGGGCTGGAACAGCGCCTCTTGTTGCGCCGCACTGAGCCCCAAGCCCGTGTCGATGACGCTCAACTCAAGCTGGCCCTCGCCAGTGAGGAGCCGGCTGCTAAAGGTGATGCTGCCGCCGTCCACGTTGTATTTGACGGCGTTGCTGAGCAAGTTGGTCAGCACCTGCTTGACGCGGGTGGCGTCGCCCACTGCATACCTGGCGTCTGGGGCTAAGGTGCGCAACAGGGTGAGCCGGCGTGACCGTGCATCAAATTCCACCAGCGCTTCGGCTTCGTCGAGCAGGCGGGTTAGGTCGAGTGTCACCAGTGTCAGCTTGAGCGAGCCGGATTCGATGCGCGACAGGTCCAGCATGTCATTGATCATTTCCAGCAAATGCCAGCCCGCCTGCTGGATCTGCACCGTGCGGGCCAACTGCTTCGGGCGCAGGGGCTCGTCCGCATCCAGCTCCAGCAATTGGGCAAAGCCCAGCATGGCGTTCAGCGGCGTGCGCAGTTCATGGCTCATGCGGGACAGGAACTCGGTCTTCGCTTGGTTGGCCGCCTCGGCGTTTTGCCGGGCTCGCTCCAGGGCCTGTATGCGCAGCTGATCGCCGACATCTTCCACCACGCCCATCAGCCGGTGTGCCCGACCTTGCGGGTCGCGCAGCAGATTCACGACAACGCGAACCTGAACGGTTTGGCCGGCGGCGTCGCGGTAGCGCTTGTGGCGGCGGTAAATGGCGATCTCGCCACGCAGCAGTTGGAGGCCCAGGCGCACATCCTCGGCGACGTCTTCTGGATCGGTGATGTCCATCAGGCGCATGCGCTGCAACTCGGTGGCCGAGTAGCCCAGCAGACGGCAAAAATATGGGTTTACGTCTTGCAGCACGCCGTTCACGTCGGTAAACGCGATGCCGATGGGCGCGTTGTCAAAGATGTTGCGCAGGCGCTGCTCGCTGTCGCGCAGGGCCGAAGCGTCCTGGGCACGCCGTTCGATTTCTTGCTTGAGCTGGGCGGTGCGCGCCTCCACCTGCACTTCGACCAGCCGAGCCCGCCCGGTCACGATCAGCAGCAGCACCCCCAGCAGCCCACTGCTCAGCAGACCAACAATGGCAAAGGGCCAACTGCGTGCATCGTCCAGGCTCAAGCCCTGTGGCGCGCTGACACGAATTTCCCAGTTGCGGCCCCCGAAAGGGAGCGCCTGCCGGGTCAGCGGCACGGCCGTATCAATGTGCTCGCAGCCCGGCGGGCCGGCTAAACGAGGGCGGGCTGCAGCCGCGTCGGTATCGACCAGGCACGCCATCAAGCCGCGGCTCAATTCGCTGGTGGCGCGCGCCAGCAAGAGGTCAGGGCGGATGGTGACAAACACCGCGCCATCCGAGCCCAACGCCTGGTAGACCACCACGCCGGTGGCATCTTCCTTGTCTTGCGAGAGCTGAAAACCTGCCGTTGCGGCCGGGGTGCCGTCCCGCCTGCTGGTGGACAGCGCCGCGCGTGCCACCGGAATCGACATGATGTTGACGCCCAAAGCCTGCTCATTTCGAGCCCGCGGCTCAATCAACCGGATCGCGACCATCGGCTCCTGCGGCGGCGGCACGACGTCGCCGGGACGGTTGCGGTCGCGAGCGCCGAAGTTGGCAAGCCCATCAGCCCGCGCTGCCGCGTCAAAGGCCGCGAGGCGGTCGCGTGCCACCGGCAACGCCGCACCAATGGCCAACAGGCTGCTGTCGCTCTGGACGAAATGCTCCGTGCCCCGTTCAAAATCCTGGCGCGTCAGCTGCGGAGCCACCAAGAACAAGCCGCGCGCGCCTTCAAGCGCCATCAGAGGCTCGCGCAGCAAGGTCTGCAAGGCGTCCGAAGCGGCACTGGCATCGCGCTGAAAATTGCTGCGCGCCCGCTGCTCGTCCCATTGCGCGACTTGCGAGGTGGCCAGGGCCAAAAGCAAGGTGACCACGCAAAGGGGAAGGCCCACGCTGAGCCGCCTCACGGACCAGGCGCTGCGCGGTTGGCCGATCAGGGTGAGCGTGATCGGTGCGCCGATCAACACCCCCATCGTGTCGCCCAGCCACCAGTGCAGCCAGGTGTCGGGCGCTTGAGCCATCGGCAAAGCACCTGTGACCAACAGGGCGGCTGTTCCGAAGGTCGGGCTGATGAAGCAGGCCAGTCCCGCGCCGAGGCCAAAGAACGTCGCCAGGTCGCGCGGCTCGGACAGCAGCAGCGGCTGCGTCACCCAACGTCGCACAGCCCAGGCACCGACCCAGACCTGCAGCGCAGACCCGCAGCCCGTCAGCATCGGACCCAATACCGAGTTGTTTCCGCGCTGGTGGCCCAGCAGCATGGCCACCGCAAATGCGCCTAGCGCCACTGCGGGCACGTAGCGTGAGCCCAGGCTCAACACCACAGCCAGCGCGAAGCCAACCGCCGGGTAAAGCGGCGATGCGTAGCTGGGGGGCACCACCAGCAGCAGGCCCAGTTGACCGATGGCGAAATACGCCAAGGCCAGGGCAAGTGTGATGACCCCGGTGTTGGCCCAGGAGGGCAGGCGATGGGTGCCGCCGCCTGAGCTCATATCAGCCGCGCGCTTGGATCAAACGTTAAAGAGGAAGTTCAAAACATCGCCATCCTTGACGACATATTCCTTGCCTTCGGCGCGCATCTTGCCGGCATCCTTCGCTCCTTGTTCACCTTTGAAGGTGATGAAGTCGTCATAGGCGATGGTCTGGGCGCGGATGTAGCCGCGCTCGAAGTCGGTATGGATCACGCCGGCCGCCTGCGGGCCGGTGTCGCCCTTGTGGATGGTCCAGGCGCGCACTTCCTTCACGCCAGCCGTGAAGTAGGTGTGCAGGCCCAACAGGCCGAAACCGGCGCGGATCACCCGGTTCAACCCCGGCTCGTCCTGGCCCATTTCAGCCAGGAACATGGTCCGGTCTTCATCGCTCATTTCCGACAACTCGGCCTCGGTCTTGGCGCAGATGGCCACCACCGGCGCGCTTTGCGCCGCAGCGTATTCCCGCAGGCGGTCCAGAAACGGGTTGTTCTCGAAACCGTCCTCGGCCACATTGCCGACGAACATCGCCGGCTTGGCGGTGATCAGG
>JBBQKT010000075.1:0-12108 GCA_038327205.1 Burkholderiales bacterium
TAACCCTTGGCCTTGGCCGATTCGCGCGTCGTGTCCATGTACTGCTTGACCCCGGCAAAACGGGTGAAGTAGCGGTCGATGTAGTCCTTGGCCGCTTTTTGCTCGATGCCCAAGCTGTTCGCCAGACCGAAGGCCCCCATGCCGTAGATCAGGCCGAAGTTGATCGTTTTGGCATAGCGGCGGTGCTCGGTCGTTACCTCGGGCACCGGCACGCCGAAGACCTCGCTGGCGGTCGCCTTGTGCACGTCGATACCCTCGCCAAACGCCTTCAGCAGGCCCGGGTCTTCGCTGATGTGGGCCATGATGCGCAGCTCGATCTGCGAGTAGTCGGCGCTGACGATCAAGTGGCCCGGCGGCGCGACAAAGGCCTCGCGCACGCGGCGGCCCTCGGCCGTGCGGATCGGGATGTTCTGCAGATTCGGGTCGTTGCTGGACAGCCGGCCCGTCACCGCCACCGCCTGCGCGTAATTGGTGTGGACGCGGCCGGTGGCCGGGTTGACCATCAGGGGCAGCTTGTCGGTGTAGGTGCTCTTCAACTTGGCCAGGCTGCGCACTTCCAAAATCTTGGCCGGCAGCGGGTAATCCGCCGCCAACTTATCCAGCACTTCTTCGTCGGTGGACGGCGCGCCGGTGGCGGTCTTCTTGAGCACCGGCAGGCCCAGCTTGGTGTACAGAATCTCGCCAATTTGCTTGGGCGAGCCCAGGTTGAACGGCTGGCCGGCGATGGTGTAAGCCTCTTGCTCCAGCGCCAGCAGGCGTTGGCCCAGCTCATGGCTTTGGGCCTGCAACTTGGCCGCGTCGATCAGCACCCCCGTGCGCTCGATGCGGGCCAGCAGCGCGCTGGTGGGCATCTCGATGTCGCGGTAGACACGGGCGAGGCCTTGATCGGCCTCGATCTGCGGCCAGAGGATTTGATGAACCTGCAAGCACATGTCCGAGTCTTCGCTTGAATACTCAGCAGCCCTGGCCACATCGACCTGGGCGAACGGAATCTGGTGCACGCCCTTGCCGCAGAGGTCTTCGTAGCTGACCCCCGCCCGGCCCAGATAGCGCTCGCCCAAAGCGCCAAGGCCATGGGTCTTGTGTGCCTCGATCACATAGCTTTGCAGCATGGTGTCGTGCTGCACGCCACGCAGCGCGATGCCGTGGTTGGCGAACACATGGGTGTCGTACTTGAGGTTCTGGCCGAGCTTGGGGGCGGCGTCGTCCTCCAGCCAGGGCTTGAGCTTGGCCAGCACCTCGTCGAACGGCAACTGCTCGGGCTCGTCCGGCCCCGCGTGGCGCAACGGGATGTAGGCGGCCTCACCCGCAGTGACGGCAAATGAGATGCCGATGATGCGGGCCCGCATCGGGTCGAGCGAATCGGTTTCGGTATCGACGGCAGCCAAGGGCGCTGAGCTCAGTTTGGCCAGCCAAGCGTCGAACTGTTCCCAGCTCAGGATGGTTTCGTAGCGGCGCTCGACATCGCTTTTCGGTACGGGCGATGGCGCGTCGGCAAACAGATCGGCGGTCTTCTCGGGGGCCTTGGGCGCGCTGATCTCCTTCAACCAGGTCTTGAAGCCAAAGCGGGTGTAAAAATCCTGCAGGCCCGCTTGATCGACCTCGCGCAGCGCCAGCGAATCGAGCGACGGCCAGGCGCTGATGTGCTCGGCCAGATCGCAATCGAGCTTGACGGTCACCAGGGCACGGCCGGTCGGCAGCCAATCGAGCGCCTTGCGCAGGTTCTCGCCCGCCACGCCCTTGATCTGGTCGGCAGCGGCCACCACGCCGTCGAGCGAGCCGTATTCCGCGATCCACTTGGCAGCGGTCTTCGGGCCGACTTTCTCAACGCCGGGCACGTTGTCCACCGTGTCGCCCATCAAGGTCAGGTAGTCGATGATGCGGTCAGGCGGCACGCCGAACTTGGCCATCACGCCGGCTGGGTCGAGCGTCTCGTTGCTCATCGTATTGATGAGCGTGACGTTCTCGTTGACGAGCTGTGCCAGATCCTTGTCGCCTGTCGAGACGATCACCGCATGACCGGCCTCAGCCGCCACGCGGGCCAGGGTGCCGATGGCGTCATCTGCCTCGATGCCGGGCACTTCCAGCACCGGCCAGCCAAGCAATTTGACGACCTCGTGGATCGGGACAATCTGCTCGCGCAGCGCGTCGGGCATCGGCGCGCGCTGCGCCTTGTACTCGGCGTACAGGTCGTCGCGGAAGGTTTTTCCCTTGGCATCGAAGACGCAGACCGCGTGCTCGGCCGCGACCTGCTCGCGCAGCCGTTTCATCATCGCCACCATGCCGTGGATGGCGCCGGTGGCCACACCCTCGGGGCCGCGCAGATCGGGCATGGCATGGAAGGCACGGTAGAGGTAGCTGGAGCCATCGACCAGCAGCAGGATTGGTTTGCTCATAGCGGCGGATTGTCGTGCAGGCGGCCCGCTTAGAATCCGCCCATGCACCGCCTCTTTTTTGCCCTCTTTTTGCTCGCCAACGTTGCTGCCCACGCGGCGGATGCGCCACCACCTGCCACCAAACCCGGCTGGACGGTCTTGCCCGAGCCCGAGTTGCGGCAAATCATCGTTACCGAGGACGAGAGCACCCGCATCGAGGAAGTGCGGGTGCGGGGCCAGACGGTCAAGGTGACCGTGCAGCCGAAGAACGCACCGGCCTACGAGATCATCGTCGGCGATGCCAGCCGCGAGCTGTCGCCCGGTGCGGGCTCGACGCGCGGGGCGATCGGCAAAAGCGTCTGGCGCGTGCTCGACTTCTGATTTTTGATTGATTGACTGACCGCTGGGGCTCTGCGCCTCACTGCCATGGCCGTATTCACCGAAGTCACCCTCCCCCAGGCGCAAGCGCTGGTCACCCGTTTGAAGCTCGGCAGCGTGCAGGCGCTGCGCGGCATCAGCGCTGGCATCGAGAACACCAATTACTTCGTCACGGTTGTGCGCCCCCAGGCCGACGACCTACATCGCCCGCCCTCCGAGGGGGTGCAAGAACCTTGGGGCGGACCGGCGGTTCCTGCGGATTCGGCCGAATTCGTGCTGACGGTGTTCGAGCGCCTGAGCTTCGAGCAGCTGCCGTTTTACTTGCACTTGATGAAGCATCTGGCCCAACACGGCCTGGCTGTGCCCGACCCACAGGCCGATGCCGACGGGCAGATCCTGTTTACGCTGAATGGCAAGCCGGCCGCCCTGGTCAACAAGCTGCGTGGCGGCCATCAGCTGGCGCCCGATGTGTTTCATTGCGAGCAGGTCGGGGCCAAGCTGGCGCGCATGCACCTGGCGGGGCAGGACTTTGCGATGCACCAACCGAATCTGCGTGGCCTCGCCTGGTGGACGGAAACCGTGCCGGTGGTGCTGCCGTATCTGACGCCTGAGCAGGCCGAGCTGATCAGTGCGGAGTTGGCGTTTCAACAGCATGTCGCCGCATCGGCAAGCTACGGAGAGTTGCCACGTGGCGCTATCCACGCCGATCTGTTCCGCGACAACGTCATGTTCGAGGGCCTGCCCGGCCGCGAACAGCTGAGCGGCTTTTTCGACTTCTACTTTGCCGGTGTCGATGCCTGGCTGTTCGACATCGCCGTCTGCCTGAACGACTGGTGCATCGATCAGGCCAGCGGCCGCCTGGATGAGTTACGCGCCGCAGCTTTTGTCCGCGCTTACGAGACCGTGCGGCCCTTGAGCGGCGCAGAACACCGCTTGCTGCCGGCCCTGATGCGCGGCGCGGCGCTGCGCTTCTGGATCTCGCGGCTGTGGGACTTCCACCTGCCCCGCGACGCCGCCCTGCTCAAGGCCCACGACCCCGCCCATTTCGAACGGGTGCTGAGGGAGCGCGTGGCGCGGCCCTGGCATGCCGTGTCTACCGACCTGTGAAAGCCATGTTGTTGCATCTTCAAACTGTGCCCGCCCGCAACGGGCTGCTCTGGATCCGCCACGGCCTCAAGGTCTTTCAGCGCAAGCCGATGGCCTTGGCGGGGCTGTTCTCCGTCTTCCTGTTTGCCGCCTTCGTCCTGTTGATGGTGCCCGCCATCGGCGTGGTGCTGCTGCTGATGTCACTGCCCTTGCTGAGCCTCGGCTTCATGCTGGCCACACACCAGGTGCTGCAAGACCAGACGCCGACGATGAGCGTCTACCTCGCGCCGCTCAAGATCACCCGCGAGCGGCGCAACGCGCAGCTGCTGCTGTGCGCCGTCTATGCCCTGGCCACCCTGCTGATCAGCCTGCTGTCGGAATGGATCGACGACGGCAGCTTTGACGCGTTGCAGGCCCTGATGGCCGCCGGTGCGCCCGCTGATCAGATCGCAGCGGCAGCGGCCAACCCGCAGCTGTTGTGGGGGGCAGTCAGCCGCCTGGGGCTGGCGGCGCTGTTGTCGGTGCCGTTCTGGCATGCGCCCGCGCTGATCCACTGGGGCGGCCAGGGGCTGCTGCAAGCGCTGTTCTCCAGTACGGTGGCGCTGTGGCGCAACCGCGCAGCTTTTGCCTTGAACGCCCTGCTCTGGATGGCCATCGTGATCAGCCTGGGTCTGGGTCTGGGCCTGCTCACCTCGCTGCTGGGCATGGGTCAGATGCTGCCGCTGCTGGCGGTGCCGATGGGGCTGCTGCTGTCGACGGTGTTTTACGCCTCGCTGTATTTCACTTTCGTCGATTGCTTCATGTCCGGCACGCCGGAAGACCTGCTCAGTCAAAAATCCTGACCCACGTCATCGCCTTGACATACCCGCTGTCTACAGTGCAGCGGGTTCGTCGGGGATGGTGTTCAGTCTGCAACTTCCAGGCCCCGGCCTTTACAACCTTGGAAGTCAGAGACATGTCAAACCCCTCCCAGCCGTCCCGTCGCCAGGCCCTGAAGTTCCTTGGCATGCCCTTGATGCTGCCGCTCGGCGGTGTTGGTGCCAGCACCTTGCTGAGCGCTTGCGGCGGCGGCAGTGACACCCCGGCAGCCAACTATGTGTCCGCCAGCTTCAGCCCGATGGCAGCACCGACCTTGAGCGCGGCCGCCGCGATGGCCACCACCAGCGTGGCATCGACGCTGCAAGTCACCCTCAGCGACAACACCACGCAAAGCTTCAAGCTGGCTTACCAGCCCTTCTTCATGACCGGCGATATGGTGGCCGATGGCAAGGGCGGCACGTTGCTGGCCGGCGGTTACCTCGACATCAACAACAAGCCTATCGTCGACGGCACCATGGTCGGCAAGGAGCGTCAGTTCTTCTCCGACTCGCCCGACGGCACCTCGCTGCTCAGCCTGCCCAACCCGACCGTCACTGGCCTGAAGGGCAAGGCGGTGTTCGCCGTCGTGCAGTTCGAATACACGACCTGGGCGCAGGACGGCAAGACCGATATGTATGGCAAGCTGCCCTCGCCGATTGCCGTCTTGACGCTCGATCAAGACCCGTCCACCGGCAAGCTGAGCTTGGTCAAATATCACAACGTCGACACCTCGGCCGCCCACGGTCTGTGGATCACCTGTGGTTCCAGCCTGTCGCCCTGGGGCACTCATCTGTCGAGCGAGGAGTACGAGCCCGACGCCTTCACCATCGCCACCAACACGATGTTCAAGGCCTACAGCAAGAACCTGTTCGGTGACGAAACCAAGGCCAACCCCTACCGCTACGGCCATTTGCCCGAGGTGACGGTCAATCCCGACGGCACCGGCACGATCAAGAAGCACTATTGCCTGGGCCGCATCTCGCACGAGCTGATTCAGGTGATGCCTGACAACCGCACGGCCATCATGGGTGACGACGCCACCAACGGCGGCTTCTTCATGTTCGTGGCCGACAAGGAAAAAGACCTGTCTTCAGGCAGCCTCTACGTTGCCAAGTTCGGTGCCGGTTTCTCCATCGACCCGGCCGCCGCCGGTGCCGCGCTGACCTGGATCAAGCTCGGCTCGGCCACCAGCGCGGAGATCGAGGCGCTGGCCGGCACGGTCAAGCCGACCGACATCATGGACGTGTCCATCACCGACCCGGCCGATGCCACGTTCACCAAGATCTATCTGAGCGGCAAGGTGCAATGGGTGCGCCTGAAGACCGGCATGGCCAAAGCCGCCGCCTTCCTCGAAACCCACCGCTATGCCGCGCTGATGGGCGGGACGATGGCCTTCACCAAGATGGAAGGCACAACGGTCAACATCAAGGACAAGATCGCCTACTCGGCGCTGCAGAACATGCAAAGCTCGATGGTCAAGGGCAACGCGGCCTGGAACGAGGCCTACGGCATCACCTTGGACAAGGCGCTGAATGCCGGTGGCATCCTGGCCCACACCCTGAGCACAGGCCAGAAGGACACGGCCGGCACGGCGATCAACAGCGAATGGGTGCCGACGCAGACCAAGACCTTGCTGGTCGGCGAGGACATCGCCGCCGACGCATTGGGCAATCTGGCCAATCCCGACAAGATCGGCGCGCCGGACAACCTGAAGTTCTCCGAGAAGCTGCGCACCCTGTTCATCGGCGAAGACAGCGCCTATCACGTCAACAACTTCGTCTGGGCCTACAACGTCGACACCAAGCTGCTGAGCCGTGTGGCGTCGATGCCGGCCGGTGCGGAGGCGACCGGCCTGGGTGTCATCGATGACCTGAACGGCTGGACCTACATCACCAGCAACTTCCAGCACCCCGGTGACTGGAATGCCACCTTGCATGCCAAGGTGCAGGCCACGCTCGACCCGCTGGTACGCGCCAACTACAAGGACCGCTTCGCCGCCGCCGTGGGTTACCTGACGGCCGAGGCAACAAGCGTCAAGCTCGACAAGCTCTGAGCCGGCTTTGCCGCGAAGCGCCGTCCAAGACTGATCGAGAGGCGTTGCTGGGCTTCTTCAACTCGCGGCAAGGTCTGGCCATTCGCGCTGAGCCAGTAGCCTCAGCTGCCAGACGGTGCGGGGCTGGGCCTGCTGGTGGCCCGACGAAGCTGGGCACCAACGAGGCCCAGCCCAAGCAGCAGCAGCGCCGCGCTGGCGGGCTCCGGCACCGGGGCGGCAGCCACGTCGAATGTCAGCTTGCCGCTGGTCCACTGTGCGTCAGCCACGCCCGGGGCGAGGTCCTTGAATTGCTCATGGAACTCGATGCGCAGCAGCCCATCGGCGCCCACCGCGAGCGCCAGCGGTGCCAGGTCGACCTGGCCGCTGTAGCTGCCCGTGCCGCTGAAGCCATCGGCTAAAGCTGGTGCAGCGCTGCCCTGATTCAGCCCGCTGGAGTCGCCGAAGCTGACCTGTATCTCGCTCAGAAAGCTGGGGTCCCGCGCCAGCAGGCTGACTTGCCAGCTGAGCGAATTCAGTACCTTGCCCGCACCAATGTTGAAAAACAAGACGGTGTTGCCAGCGTCCCCGATCAGATCAAAGCTCTGCACGCCGGTGACATCAATGTCGATCAGGGCAGCCTGCGTGGACAGGCTGGCCAGACCGAGGGCAGCCGCTGCGGCCAGCTGTTGAAGTTTGTAGTTCATGGTTTTTGCTTTCAGTGGGTGCTGTCAGTTGGATGCAGCGGGGCGTGCGACGAAGACGACAGCCGTGCGGGCCGGCAGGTTGAAGGTGCCCGAGGCACGATCAAACTGCGCCTGGCGTGCGCGCTGATCGGCGGCGCCGGCGGCGGTGTGCACCGGGTGCAGTTCCAGCGCGCGGCCCGCCAAGGCCGGCAATGTGAGCTGCTTGGCAGTCTTGTCGACGTTGATGAGGTAGACCAGCTCGTCGAAGTTGGCACCGGCATAGCCCACACCGTTCAGGCGGCCGGCCAGCACGGTGGCTTCTTGTGAGGATCCGGTGTTCAGGAAGCTCAGCCGTGCCTTGATGTCCTCGGCCGTGCGCAGGCGCAGCAATGAGCTGCTCTTGCGGATCTTCAGCAAATCGCGGAAGGCATCGCGGGTCCAGGCGATGTCGGCCGGGGTGGGCTTGATCAGCCCATTGCTGAGCAGCGGGCGGGCAAGATTCCAGTTGTCTGCGTTGTCGCGGGCCGGTGGCAGGCCGACGCCGAAGTTGTTGTCGGCATAGCTCCAGTCCAG
The DNA here is from genome assembly GCA_038327205.1 of Burkholderiales bacterium. Taxonomy (GTDB): domain Bacteria; phylum Pseudomonadota; class Gammaproteobacteria; order Burkholderiales; family Burkholderiaceae_C; genus Paucibacter_A. The sequence goes on from JBBQKT010000075.1 coordinate 7,986, forward strand.
GCGGTTGAACCAGTCACCGCTGTCATAGCTGTTTTTGTCCAGCGACTTGCTGCGCAGCGTGTCCACACCCGCATGGAAGTACGCCACGCCCTGGCTGAAGGCATTGATCGCCCCGGCCAGGATCTGCACCCGGGCCCGGTCTTCATGGCTGGTATTGGTCGGCAGCTTGAAGACGTTGATGTCGAACAGGGTGAGGTTGTCGTGGTTCTCGACGTAATTCACCACCTCGCCCGGCTCCAGCACCCAGCCGGCCGGGATGCCGCCCACGTCGATCTGATCCAGCCGCAGCTTGGCATCCCAGCTGGTCTGCATCTGGAAGCTGCGGATCGAACCGGCAAGCGACGCTTTGATGCGATCGGCTTGCCACATCAGATCGCCACGGCTCTGGCCACTGGCGCTGGGGTTGGCATCGTAGAAGTAGCCGTTGACGTAGCCTTGGGCTGCGACGAGAGAGCTCCCCGAGTCGCAGCAGCCTCCGCCGCGCACCGCGTCGCGGATCAGCGGGTTGAAGCTGCCGATGCCCGAGCCGTTAAGAGACAGCATCTCGGCCTGCACAAAGCGCGCGCCGTTGGCCACTTCGCCAAAGTTCCAGCCCTCGCCGAGGATCTGCACCTCGCGGCCGGTGGCCGTTTTGACGCGGGCCTTCAGCGCTTCCATGACTGAGCGCGGATGGTGACCCATGATGTCGAAGCGCAGCGAGCTGATGCGGTAGTCACGCGTCCAGGTGACGGCCGAATCCATCATCAGCTTGCCCATCATCATGTTTTCGGCCGCGGTGTTCTCGCAGCAGGTCGAGCGCTCAATGCCACCGCTGGCGTTGTAGCGGTAGTAGTAGTTGGGCACCACCTTGTCGAGCACCGAGCTGGCGTTCTGGCCGGAAGAGCTGGTGTGGTTGTAGACCACGTCCATGCCCACGCGCAGACCGGCTGCATTCAGAGACTGCACCATCTGGCGGAACTCAACCACCCGGGCCAGCGGGTTGGCGGCGCTGCTGGCGTAGCTGCCTTCGGGCGTCGTGAAGTGATAGGGGTCGTAGCCCCAGTTGAAGCAGTCGCTGCCGGCCGTGGCGGCCACGGCGGCCTGCTGTGTCTCGCCGTCCGCTGCGCCGCTGGGTGCCGGTGTGGTGCAGCTCTTTTCATTGACGCTGGCGATGTCGTACACCGGCAGCAGGTGCACGTCGGTCAGGCCGGCGGCAGCCAGGGCCGTCAGATGGCGCATGCCATTGGCGTTGGCTTCGGCAAAGGCCAGGTACTTGCCGCGGCGCGCGGCCGGCACGGTTGCATCGTTGATCGAGAAATCGCGCACATGCAACTCGTAGATGCTCATGTCGGACGGTGAATTCACCGTCGCGGGCGGCGCGCTGGCATCCCAGCCGGCCGGCTTGGTGGCAGCCGCATTCAGGTCCATCACCACGCTCTGCTGGCTGCCCAGGGCCAAGCCCAGCGAATAGGGGTCGGTGACGAGGTTTTTCACCAAGCCCGTGCCTTTGACAAACACCTGCACCTGGTAACGGTAAGTTGCGCCCTGCAGGCTGCCGGGCTTGGCCAGACGCCAGACGCCGGTGGCAGCATCGCGTGCCATCGGCTCGGTGGTGGTGCGGGTGAGCGTGCTGCCGCTGACCGGCGTGGTCAGCATCAGGGACACCGCCTGCGCGGTCGGCGCCCAAAGCTTGAAGCTGGTGCTGCCATTGGCCACCACGGCGCCGAGGTCGGGCACGGCGTTGGCGGCGGCATAGAGGTCGTCCAGTGCGCCGGCAATCTGCCCGGTGGTGGCGTTCTGCACCCGGCCGGCGGCATCTTCTTGCACCAGCACCAGCTGCTTCTGGTGCAGCGACGGCAGGCTTGCAATATCGGCATCCCGCACGCTGAACACGCCGCCGCCGGCCACGTACTTGAAGCGCTGCGCCAATGCGGCCGGCACGGTGCCGGTGAAGGCATCCAGCGTCACGCAACCATCGGCGCCCTGCACGGCAGCATCCGCCGCGACCTGGATCTGGCCGGTGGCCGAATGGCACAGGCGCACGCCGTTGCCGCTCACCCGCGGCCACTTGACGAGGCGTTTATCGAGCCAGACGGCACGGGCATCGGTGCTGGAGATCTGGCGCAGGTCAGGTGCGGCGGTGTAGACCGTCGCATCGCGCTCGACCAGCCAGACATGGCCGACCTGGTTCTGGATCACCAGCGCGGCGTACTCGATGCGGATATTGTTGTCGCGGCCGTCCTTGTCGTTTTCATTCGGCGGCATGCCGTGGATGATGAATTCCAGGCCCTTGCGGCCCACGTCACCCTGCGGGTTCAGGACCGGGATGTCGAACACCACTTCGCCCGTGCCGACGGCAAAGCCGGGCATGGCATTCAGCGCGACCGGCTGGTTCCAGATGTCGATCTGCAGGCCGGCGGGCAGTGCAGCGGCGTCGATGCCGTTGCTGCCCCACAGGTGCAGGCCCCAGGCGCTGTATGCACCGTCAAAGCGCTTGTAATGCACGCGCACGGTCTTGATGTCGGGGGCGGCGAGCAGCAGCGGGTTGACGGCGTAGTTGGTGCTGTCACCTTGCAAGCGCCAGATTTCGTTGGCACCGGCCTGCAAGCCGTAGCTCTGGTCAGCGCCGCCGTTGTCCTTGTTGTCGCCGTTGTGCAGCAAAAAGCCCACCGAGCCCGTGCCCGAGGCGAGCGGCACGTCGTAATAGACGCCGTAGCCATCGCTGCCAGCGGCGTTCCAGCCCTCGTTCCAGTTCGGGCTCTGCGCGGCATTCCAGCTGTGGATTTGCCAACCGGCATGGTTGCCATCAGCGCGGCGGTAGTGCACGCGCAGCGACGTGGCCGGCGCACCTGGCGTGGCGACGGCGGCAATCTTGGCGCGCGTCACCGGCGCAAGCACCGGCACAGCGGACAGCAGTTCAATGCCGGTGTCAGCGGCCGCCGCAGCAGCGCCAACGCTGCTCAACGGGGCCGACTGCGCGCCCTCGGCACCGCTACCGCCGCCGCAGGCTGCCAACAGCCCAAAAAAGCCGAGCGTCACCGCCCCCATCACCCGTCGCGCTTGACGCGCGAAATCGTCTGTCCATGCCTTCATGTCCGTGCACTCCTTGGAAGTACGCGGATGGTATTGGAGTAAAACTACATAAGGAAGTTGGTGAAATCCCGATAGAGGGCGATGGAAACCGTCTTTTTCAGGTAATTTTCTCCAGCAATGGTCAATCACTCGATCAATGTTTGTAGTTTTATTTCAGACCTTAAAGATAGCCTTCACGCCACCATGTGGAAGACAGGGGCGGTCGACGCCATCGATCGGTATCAACTTTGCATGGTTCAAGGCCGACCGGAACATGCCGTAGAGGCCAAAAGGTGATCCGCACTTACTCGCGCCTCCAAGCCCTCCAAGGAAACATCCACCACCTTGTCCTGCAAGGCAGCGTCCTCAAAGTTCTCAACGCGATGCGGATCGCCGCCGACAGCGCAGGTGTCAAGCCGCTTTCGAAAGCGCGGCTTGGTCGACTCGAACCTGGTTGCGGCCATTCTTTTTGGCGGCGTAGACCGCCTCATCGGCCCTGTTCAGCAGCTGCTGCGGGGTCATCCCCCGGCTGAACTCCGCCACGCCGATCGACACGGTTGCACTCACCGGCGGCGAGTCCAACAGCGCACTCTCGGCCACGGCAATGCGCAGGCGCTCGGCGATCTCACACGCAGCAGTCAACGCGGTAGCAGGCAGCACCACCACGAACTCTTCACCCCCGTAGCGGGCGCAGACGTCACCTGCACGAAGGAGATCGCGGACCCGGGCGGCAAAGACCTTCAGCGCCACATCACCAACGCCATGACCATGCTGGTCATTGATTTGCTTGAAGTGGTCGATGTCCAGCATCAAGACCGAGAACGGCAGCGTGTTGCGCTCTGACAGCGCGACCTGTTGATCGATCAGCAGGTCCAGCGCACGACGGTTCGGCTGACCGGTCAGCGCATCAGTGACGGCATCCTGCTCAACGAGTTGCAAAGCCTGCCTCAATTGCACCGTCAGTGCCTCGTTGGCCAACTGCAGCCGAATGCCCTCAAGGATCCGCTCGCCGACTGACGACATGTAAACGCCCAACAGCGTCGCAAACACGCTCAAGCCAATGAAGGTCTGC